>CAZOOO010000062.1:0-14369 GCA_964581435.1 uncultured Hyphomicrobiales bacterium
GGCGCTGGTGACCGACATGATGTCGATCGCGGGCGCGACCATTGTCGGCGGCCGCACCGTCGACGAGATCGCCGACCGCTTCCTCGAACAGTCCACGCTGAAGAGCGGCGCACTGCCGCACGAGGCGCTGACGATCATCAAACGGTTCCTCGCGATATCGGGCGATCCCGATGACGCGCTCAGCCAATTACGCGCGCTGGCCTCCGACGCCGGGCTCGATATCCACGCCGCGATCGATCAGGTCGAAAGCCGCACCGGCTTCATGGCCGCACGCGGCATCGAGACTGACGGGATCAGCTTCGCGACCTCCTTCGGCCGCGGCGTCGATTACTACACCGGCTTTGAATTCGAACTGCAACGCAAGGACCAGCGCGACGAGCCGCTGGTCGCGGGCGGACGCTACGATGACCTGATGACACGATTGGGCGCCCCCGCGCCGATCCCGGCAGTCGGCTTTTCGGTCTGGATCGAGGCGTTGACGCGGCTCCCAAACCCATCATCCGCGAGCCGGATGGACGGGAGCGCACAATGACCACGCCGCTCGTTCTGGCCGTACCTTCAAAGGGCCGCTTGCAGGAGAATGCCGAGGCGTTTTTCGCCCGCGCCGGGCTGACGCTCGCCAAACCCGGCGGTGTGCGCGACTATCGCGGCGCCATCGTCCAGCTCGACAACGTCGAGATCGCCTACCTCTCGGCGAGCGAGATCGCGGCGCAACTCGCGCGCGGATCGGTGCATCTCGGCGTCACCGGCGAAGACCTGATCCGCGAAAGCATCGTCGACGCCGACAAGCGCGTGGCGCTGATCACCAATCTCGGATTCGGCCACGCCAACGTGGTCGTCGCCGTGCCGCAGTCCTGGATCGACGTGCGCACCATGGCCGACCTCGACGACGTGACCACCGGATTTCGCGCGCAGCACAACCGAAGGATGCGGGTCGCGACCAAATACATCAACCTGACCCGCGCCTTCTTCGCTTCGCATGGCGTGGTCGACTACCGCATCGTCGAGAGCGCGGGCGCCACGGAAGGCGCCCCCGCCGTCGGCACCGCCGAGATGATCGTCGATATCACGACGACGGGCGCAACGCTCAAAGCCAACGGCCTGAAGGTGCTGGACGACGGCGTAATCCTGCGCAGCCAGGCCAACCTTGTCGTGTCGCGCGACGCGGACTGGTCCAACGGCGCGCGCGAAACGGCGCGAGTCATCCTCGACCACATCGCCGCACGCGCCCGCGCCAGTAAATACCGCGAGGTTCGGACCCGCTTCAAAGGCTGCGATGCGGCGCTGCTCAGGGAGGCGCATGATCGCTTCGGCGTGGTCTCGCCGTTCGGCGGCCCGACCTCCTCCGGCATGGTCACGCTGCACTGCCCGCCGGACCGGCTTTACGCGCTTGCCAGCTTTCTGCGGCTGCACGGCGCGGACACGGTGTCGATCGCCTCGCTCGACTATGTGTTCGATCGCGACAACCCGCTGTTCGAAAAGCTGGAAGCATTTCTGCGGAGGTAGAACCGTGCGGCCGCCCGTTGAAGCGCGCGACCGCACTCACTACCATAGGAAGATCGACCACGCCGGACCCGACCGATGACGCCAACGCCGAGCCTTCCAGGTCCGCCCGCGGATGCGGTCGCCGCGGCCGCGCAGGGCCTGTCGATCGTGGTCCCCGTTTATAATGAAGCCGCCGGCCTCGAGCAGCTCCACGAACGCCTCGGCGCGCTTGCGGCGAAGCTGAGGCAGCGTTTCGGCCTCGCCTGCGAGGTCGTCTATGTCGACGACGGCTCGACCGACGACACGCTGAAACTCGCCCGCGGGCTTTCCGCCGCCGCACTGGACGTGCAGGTGGTGTCGCTGTCACGCAACTTCGGCAAGGAAGCCGCCCTGATGGCGGGCCTGGATCACGCGCGGCACGGCGCACTGCTGTTCATGGACGGTGACGGCCAGCATTCGCCCAATCTCGTGGAGCGGCTGGTGGATCACTGGATCAACGACGGCTACGACGTCATCTACACGGCGAAAGCGCACCGGACCAACGAGTCGGTGCTGCGGCGGATCGGCGTCCACGGCTTCTACGCGGTCATCAACTGGGGCGCGCGCCAGCGGATTCCCGAAGACGCCGGCGACTTCCGCCTGTTGTCGCCCCGCGCCGCCGCCGCCCTGCGCCGGATGCCGGAGCGAAACCGCTTCTTCAAGGGGCTGGCGAGCTGGATCGGCTTCCGCCAGTTCCGCGTCGACTACGAGCCCGAGGTCCGCGCCCACGGCATCACCACGTTCAACGCCGCGCGGCTGGTCGGGCTGTCGATCGAGGGGCTGACGTCGTTCTCGGTGGCGCCGCTGCGGCTGGCCAGCCTGCTCGGCCTGCTGCTGGCGCTCGCCGCCTTCCTGTTCGGCCTCTCGATCCTGTGGGAAACCCTGGTCGACGGCGAGTCGGTTCCCGGCTATCCGTCGCTGGTGGTCGGCCTGATGACCCTCGGCGGCGTTCAGCTCCTGATGATCGGCATCATGGGCGAATATATCGGGAAGATACTTTCGGAATTGAAAGCGCGGCCGATCTATTTCGTCGCCGAGCATAGCGTGAAGCGGGCCGATGGCGAACCGTCCGCCGGCGACCCGCGCCGGACCGCCGCCGAGTGAGCGGCGATGACATGATTGCGGACCGATCCGATCCAAAATCATTGCAACGCCGGATCCGGCTGTGCGCGGACGATTACGGCATCAGCCCCGGCGTCAACCGGGCGATCCGCGACCTGATCGAGCGGGAGCGCATCAACGCGACATCGGTGATGGTGGTCGGCCCGGCCGCCGGACGCGATGAGGTCGAGGCGCTGAAAGCGGCGGGCGCGCGCCATCCGCATTGCGCGATCGGCCTGCACGTCACCCTGACCGCGCCGTTTCATCCGCTCACTTTGCATTACCGGCCGCTGGACGGCGGGCTGTTTCCGCCGCTTGCGAAGATGCTGCGCGCCAGCCTGTCGCGCCGGCTCGAGCCCGAGATGATCCTCGACGAGGTAACGGCGCAGATCGCGGCGTTCGTGGAACGGTTCGGCCGCGCGCCCGAATATGTCGACGGCCATCAGCACGTGCAGATCTTCCCCCAGGTCCGCGGCGCCTTCCTGAACGCGGTCAAGACGGCCGCGCCCGGCGCGTGGGTGCGCCAGTGCGGCCGCGGCCGACACCCGCTGACGGCACTATTCGCCACGCCGAAAGCGTTGCTGCTGGATATTCTCAGCGCAGGATTTCGCCGCCGCGCCGCGCGCGCGGGCGTCCGCTTCAATCCGGCATTCGCAGGCGCCTATGACTTCGCGCGGTCCGACTTCGCCGCGTGGATGCAGACGTTTCTCGACGACACGCCGGACGGCGGCCTGATCATGTGCCACCCCGGCTTCGTCGACGACACGCTGATCGCGCTCGATCCGCTCACCGGCCAGCGCGAGCGGGAATACGCATTTCTCGCCGGGGATGGCTTCGCCGACATGCTGGCGGCCAACAGGGTGACATTGGGCTGATCGATCCGAAAGCCGGCCTTCCTTCCCGCCATGCCTGAAGAAATTTTAATCCGGCCGGCACTACTTGCGACACAAAACGCGACTACATCCCGACAGCCACCTTTTTGGGAGAGCGCCATGACGCCGGAAGAACGACAGTTGGTTGACGACCTCTTCACCCGCCTCGCCGGCGTCGACAACACGCCGCGCGATCCCGTAGCGGCAGCAGCGATCGCCGAAGGCCTGCGCCGCGCCCCCAACGCACTCTACACGCTGGTGCAAACGGTTCTGGTGCAGGACGAAGCGCTGCGACGCGCCAACGATCGCATTGAGGAACTGGAGAGCGGCGGAGCCGCCCATCAGGCCGCCCCCGGCGGATTTCTCGACCAGATGCGCGACACCTTATTCGGCAGACCCGCGTCGCGCGGCTCGGTCCCGAACGTCCGGCCTCCGCCGATGCAGTCGGGACGGCCGACCTGGAATACCGGCGAGGCGTTGCAGCAGACCGGACAAACCGAACGCCCCGATCAGGGACGTCTCGATCAAGGACTTGGCCGTCAGCCTTCAGGCGCGCCGCAGCCTCAAGCAGGCGGCGGTTCGTTTCTCGGAACGGCGGCCGCCGCCGCCGCGGGAGTGGTAGGCGGCGGTCTGCTTCTGAACAGCATCCGCTCGATGATGGGCGGCGGCGAGGCACATGCCAACAGTTTCGGCAATTCCGGCGGCCTCGGCAGTTCGCCCAGCCCATGGGGCGGCAAGGGCGATCAATCGGGCAGCGATTTGGCGCGCGAGGCCGGCGTGAACGACGTCGGAGCGCAACATCACGATGACCCGTCTCAGGCCGGCTCATTCGACCAGGCCCACGCGGATGCAGACGAGTACCAGGATGAGGGCGACATCGATTCCGACGACTTCGACGATTTCGCCGACTTCGACGACGGAGACTACGCCTGAAGGCGATCCTCTCCCTTCACAGGGGGAGGATCGCGGTTGGGGATCAGGGAAGGTGTCGATCGCTCAGATCACGACCACCCTGGCGCCGACGCGCACCCGGTCATAGAGATCGATGACGTCCTGGTTGCGCATCCGGATGCAGCCGGACGAGACGTTGGTGCCGATCGTCCACGGCTCGTTGGAACCGTGGATGCGGTAGAGCGAGGAGCCGAGATACATGGCGCGGGCGCCGAGCGGGTTCCGGGGCCCGCCCACCATGTGGCGCGGCAGATCGGGGCGACGCTTCAGCATCTCCGCGGGCGGCGTCCAATCGGGCCATTCCTTCTTTGCCGAGATCGTCTTGGTGCCGGCCCACAGAAAACCGGGCTTGCCGACGCCGACTCCGTAGCGCAGCGCGCTGCCGCCACCCTGCACCAGGTAGAGGAATTTGCTGGACGTATCGATGACGATGGTGCCGGCGGCTTCCTTGCCGTGATATTCGACGACTTGCCGTTCGAATTTCGGATCGAACGCGGGGTGCGCGGCCTCGCTCGCGTCCTGCTCCGGCATGATCTGCTGCGGCTGCGGCGCATAAAGCGGGCGTGAATCATATGGCTGCTGCGAATAATGTGAACCCGGTTGCCGGTCGTCTCCAAACAACAACTCGATGAAACCGCCGCCCATGTTGCGCCGCTCGGCATATGCAAGGCGCTGCCCGGACGGCTGCGGCGCGGATTGATCGGCGTAACCGACGGTCGGCTCGGTGAAGAACCTGGCTTGCGGGTCTCTTGCAGAAGCCTGCTGGACTCCGAGGCCGGCAAGCGACACGCCCGCCAGGAGCGCGAAGGATATATATCTGAACATCGACGTACTCTGCACTGTTTCGCCGTGGATGGTCGCCGGAGGGCCGCATCGATGGCGCGTCCTCCCGCACAGCGAATAAGAATCAAAACCGCGTCGGTTCGGTAAACGGAACGGCGGTTTGATTCACCGCGCCGTCGATGTGACGGGGTTCTTTCCCGTAGCGTTTATTTTCCATGAACAAGCACACCGGCCTGCGGTGCGCGCGATGGATTCCCGGCGGGCAAGTCCCGCATGAACCGGACGTTAAAACACGCCCGTGTAAAACCAGCCGAGTCCAAAGCCGGGGGAGTCCGATGGCCGTCCAACGCAAGCGCTTCCGCATCGAAGAAATCCTGAGCAGCGGCACGCCGGTTATCGCGGCCATCGACGAGACGCCGATGCCGGTGCATCGCGAGATCATGGCGGAGTTGCGGGCGATCCGCCAACAGATGGGAGCACCGCACCGCGACGATCCAACCGAGGCGGTCGCAGCCGGCGACGGGAACGCCAGCCGCGAGGTCGCCGATGCGCAGGCGCTGCTGCAAACTTACCGCACGCAGATCGAACAATACGAAAAGCTCAAGACCGAACTCGATCTGATCTACGAAGCCATCAACCGCACCAAGCAGGAGATCGCGGTTCTGCATGGGAAAAGCTTCAACGGCGACGAGATGGCGAGAGTCACCGACGAACTCGGCGCCGTGGTGGGAGATACCGAGCAGGCGACCCAGCAAATCCTGGAGGCGGCTGAGGCGATCGATCAGTCGGCCGGCGCGCTGTCCAAGGCGGCGTCGCCGGAGCAGGCACGGTTGCTGAGCGAGGAAATCCAGGAGCGCGTGATCTCGATCTTCGAGGCGTGCAATTTCCAGGATCTCACCGGTCAGCGCATCGCCAAGGTGACGGGCACGATGACGTTCATCGAGCATCACATCAATGTCATGATGGATATCTGGGGCGGCGTCGACGCCATCCGTGCCCATGCCGCCCCGATCGTCGACGATCGTGTCGGCGATGCGAGGCTGCTGAACGGTCCGAAGCTCGAAGGCGACGAGGGGCACGCCTCCCAGGACGATATCGACGCGCTGTTCGGTTAGAGCGTTTTCGAGCGAAGCATGTCCTCGGGCTTGACCCGGGGACGGATGACCTTCTCGCGCGAAGAAAACGATTCAAAACAAAATCATAGAGCCTCGCTTCTGATTCAATCAGAAGCGGAAAGGCTCTAGAGCATATTTCATTTTGACGGAATCGGTAACCCGACATGCCCGGCTTTATGCCGGGCATCCGCGTCTTTGGAATTTCGGCGAACAAGACGTAGATGACCGGGCGAGCGAAGCGACGCCGTTCTTCAAACGGCTATGGGCGAGCGAAGCGACGCATGGTCGGCGGATTTCAGGCTGCGCGCGGAAATTCGCGACCGGCGACTCAGCGTTTCGGCGCGCAGCGGATATAAACCATGTTGCCGTAGCGGGTCGCCGCATCCGGGTCGATGAAGCGCGTGACCAATACCGAGCCGTCGAAGGAAACGATCTCGCGATCTCTCGGGCCGCCGGGGGGGCCTTCCGGCCCGATGTAATTCTTGCCGCTCTGGCTGCCCTTGAGCCGCAACTCCTGCGGCGTCGCCTCGTCGGCAAGGTGCATGATGACGCCGCCATTGCCGCCTGCGCTGATCACATAGGGATTCCGGCACTGCGACTTTGCCGCCGTCTCGGTCCGCGCCCGGTCGTTCGGATTTTGATAGGATGCGAGACCCCACCGTCCGACCAGTTCCTCGGCACGGACCGTGGCCGGGATCTCCGGCTCGACGGGCGGCGGCGCCGGCTGCGTCGACACTCCGACCGAGCCGATCGACCCGCATCCGCCGAGAAACACCACCAGGGCCGCGGCCGCCCCAAGGTTCAAAGCCGCGCGCCCGCCGTCTGATTTGACCATTGTAAGTTCCCCGACCGAATTCCCGACCGCTGCGCCCTAGGCCGCCGGACTTATAAAACGCAACACCCGCTCCCGCCAGCGCGCAGAAGCCGCGACATGGCTGCATCTATCCTACACACCCCTCACTAACGGCTTAAGAGGCTTGCTTGACAGCCCGGCTGCCAGGCCATATTCCCGCCAAGGAGTAGCACTCTTGGAATATGATTGCCAAAAGATACGAATCGCTCGGCCGTCGCGAATCAGAGCGCATGTATCCCGTCGATGGCAATTCAGAGTCCTGCGACCCCCGGAGGAGCGTTATGGCTAAGACCAGATTTCGTCCGCTGCATGACCGTGTCGTGGTCAAACGGATCGACGCCGAGGAAAAGACCAAAGGCGGCATCATCATTCCCGACACGGCACAGGAAAAGCCCTCCCAGGGCGAGGTCGTGGCGGTCGGTCCCGGCGGACGCGACGAGACCGGCAAGCTCACGCCTATCGATGTCCGGGTCGGCGACAAGGTGCTGTTCGGCAAATGGTCCGGCACCGAGGTCAAGATCGACGGCCAGGATCTCCTCATCATGAAGGAAACGGACATCATGGGCGTGGTCGGCTAGCCGTATTCCATCTTCCCCTCGTCATGGCCGGGCAGGTTTTGACCGAGACCGACATTGGTTGAAGGCGGAGATTAAGATCCACGTCCTGATCGGCAATCCGAACTTGCGACGGTTACCAAGTTCATGTTGCACGGGCGGGCCACGATCGACGATGAACACTATGTCTGCGCTATAGCCAATGGTCGGCGTCGTATCCAACGATGTAGGCTCAACCGAGTGGTCCGATTCTACGCCATAGCCCTCTCCGGTGGTAATTTCCATGAAGGATCATGGTGTGAACGCCGCTTGACGGCTACGCCGAGGGATATGTCGCGGGGGTCGGGCAGACCGTGTGAAAACGGTCCGTGATCTTTCACAGGCACCGGTGGAATTTTGCGATAAAGGAAGCGTCACCGGCATCGTCAAACCAGAAACGGTTCCTCATGATGCCTCAGCGAGCGAGGCGATCGCTGTCTTGAGACCATCGACGCCTGGCCCATTCTCCGCGACGCCCCGGCTGGAACTGACGATAACGCGATCTAACTCCAGCCCACGCTTGGCAAGCTCGGCAGTGGAAGCACCCTGTTTCCCTATTCCCGGCGCGAGGAACAGCGCCGCTGGCAGCCTCTCAAGAGCAACCTGAAGATCGCTTGGCTTTGTCGCGCCGACAACGGCGCCAACCGTGCGTGTGTTGTTGTTTGCTGCCGACCAATGGGCAATCTCATCGAGAACTGACAGCCAAACCGGCGGATGACCTGTCTCCTGGAGTTGCCGTCCTTCCGGATTAGACGAGCCATGATCGAGGCCGTACAGCCGTACAGCATGATCGACGGTGCTTTCCCCACTGCCGCGTGAAAGAACAGCCCGGTTGATCTCCTGATAGAGACCGTCGGTCTTCCACACGGAAAGATCCGCATGAATCCCGGAATTTGCGAGAATAGCTTGATGGCATCCGCGCAGCTCTTCCCGCTGAAGAGTTTGACAGGGTCTGCGGGTTTTTTGCGACAACCGCTTTGAGCCCATTGCCGCCCGTGACGCTGTTTTGTAATTCTGGCGCATGACAACGTGGCGCCCTGCACCCAGAATCCGTTTGAAATCGCTCGGTCTTCACTGGCGTGGCGACAGGCTTCTTGCTGTCGAGGTTCTGGATGACACCGGGCGAGTGAAGGGCGTGCGCCCTCTTGGCGGCACGGTCGAATTCGGCGAGACGGCAGAGGCGGCGGTTGTCCGCGAGTTTCGCGAAGAACTCGGGATCACGGTCGAGATCCTCGGCCCTCCTGTTTTTATGGAGAATATCTATACCCATGAAGGCAGCCTCGGACATGAGATTCTAGCCATCTTCAATGTCTCGTTTCCCGCTGATGTCTTTGCCGATGAGACACGCATCGAGTTCAAGGAGGATGATGGCACCCAGTGCTTTGCGGAGTGGTTCGCGCTCGACACACTGGACTTGCCTGACCGGCCTCAACTCTACCCGGCAGGGCTGAAGGCGCATCTACTGAGGGCTTGATGACCGTTCGCTCTGTCCCGCGAAGCGGACCATCTGTTGCATAATTCCTCAGTTTTGCGACAAAATCACCGGCGCCGAATTTTCAGGACAGCCTCTGTCGCAAACGTCGCGTGCAAGTCCGACTTGCGCGACCGACTTTTGCGACACTTCGCGGCCCGGATTCCGGGTCGCTGCTAACATGGTGCAGGTTCGAGGATTAATACGACAAGGGGAAATCGACCTCATAGATATCTCGCGCCGCGATGACGCGCGCAGTGGATCGAACCGGACGCACGTCGACCAACTCCCATGCAAGCCATCCTTCCTCAAAGCAGGAAGCACACGCGGCTTCCATGTCCGCGAGCGTGAAGGGGCGCACAGCCTTCACCCTAACAATCGCTACCGGAATGCCATTTTCTTCGTGATCGCCGTCGCGATGAAGAAAGCGGCCATTCTCAACGATCAGCAAATCGTCGGAAGGGCTCAATTTCGGTTTCCATCGACGGACTTCAAGTGTTTTCTCTCCTGAAGCAATACGACTTCCGCTTGGGCGGACGATAGACAGAGCCTTGATGTTCATCCTCCTTGTCGCAAAAATCCCGAACCTGCGACACAGTTTTCGACCAAAACCTGTGAACCAGCAAGCAAGACGGGCGATGCTGGCCGAAAACCTTGCATGCAAAGCGCTCCGAGACGGAGACCTTCACCATGACATGGTCGACGCGGCGGCGACGGCGGAAGGGGCTCAGAAGCCCGAGGCAGTCTCTTTCAGGATCAGTTTCTCCGGCGTCAGCTCCGACACAGCCTTGCGCTGCCGGTCGCTCTCTTTCTCAAGCTCCTCGAGGCGTTTCACCTGATCGCCCTCCAGCCCACCGAATTCCTTGCGCCACCGGCAATACGTGAATTGCATCACGCCGATCGAACGAACCCGCTTCGCCAGATGTTCTGACTTGTAAAGGCCAGCCTTTGCGCCCCTCAAAGCGTGAGGAGGTAAGCCACAAGCGCATCCTTGTCCTGCCGGTTCAGTTTGGTGCCCAGGACGAGGTTGAAGAACTCCACGGTATCGGCAAGCGTCAGAAGACGACCGTCATGAAGATACGGCGGCGAATCCTTGATGCCGCGCAAAGTGAAGGTCTTGATCGGGCCATCCGGGATGGCGACCATGTCGTTGGACGTCTGGCCGGCCTTGTAGAAGCGTTCGAGCTTCAGGTCATGCATGTTGTTGTCGGTGAAGGACATTGCCGGGATGTGGCATTCAGCGCACCGGCCTTTTCCCAGAAACACCTGCTCGCCTCGCAACTCCTGTTCGGTCGCCTTCTTCGGATCGAGCCGTCCCGCGGGATCGAGTTTCGGCGCCGGCGGAAAATCGATGATGTTCTGCATCTGCGCCATCATCACGACCTGACTGGCGCGATCCGGCAGATTCACACCTTTTCGTGCTGCGCTGACGTGGTCGCCGTTGAAGTATGCGGTGCGCTGTTCAAATTCGGTGAAGTCCTCGATAGAACGGAGCGACCGCTTCGAGCCGTGGATCTGCTGATTATACATGCCGCGCAGGCTGGTGGTATCGAGCCGGAAGCGCTCCGCCTGCGGGCGGACGTCCGGCGTCAGGTGAAACGCAGCGTTGGTGTGAAAATTCGCGTGACAATCCAGGCAGGTGACGCCGAGACTCGGCTCCGCGACTTTCCGGTCTTCGGTCTGGTTGAACTCTTCCTGCGGAAACGGAGTGAGGAGCAGGCGAAGGCCCTCCATCTGGACCGGGGTAATGATGCCGTTCAGATATTCGTAGAAGTTCTTGATCGTCAAAAGATCGCCGCGTGACACATCGCCCAGTTCGGGATGCGTCGTGAGGAAGATCGGCGGCGGGAACTCCGGAGTCAGGTGGTCGGGCAGATCGAAGTCGATGTCGAAGCGCCGAAGGTCGCGCTTTTCGTCCTGCGCGATTTTTCGAATCTGATCTTCGGGGAAGACCTGCCCGCCGGTCGCCTGCTTGACGTGCGGCAGCGGCATAAATCCCTTCGGCAGCAGATTCTTTTCTCGAATTTCGTTCGGCTCCTTTTCGGCAAGGCTTTCCCATGTTGCGCCGTCGGGAAGTTTAACCCGCACGCCCTGCTGAACCGCTTTTCGGCCACCTGACATCATGACGCCCGCGACAGGACGGTTCGCCAGATCGTACCGCCGCTCCAGCAGCGCGCGCTGCCGCTCCATAACGGCCGGCTTCTGGGCTTCATCGTTCTCCTTTACGGTCGAGAATGGCTGGGTCGGCAGCGGGCGATAGGTCAAATCGGGCGGCAACGGATCGGAAGCGGCCGCGAATGCGGAAGCTAAAGTGGCGGCGATCACTGCGGTAAGCCCAATTGCAGTTTTCATGGACATGGCCGTTTTCCCGAGAAGTTGAAAACTCACAACTCGCGATGCCGCGCTTGGTTGCATCATGGTCAGATCTGCCTCATCTTCGCTCCTTGCCGCTACGCCGCGTCGTCGGTCGACCTGGCCGCGATCCTTCGGTTTGTGGCGGGCAAGAAAAACCCCGACTTCCTTTCGGAAGCCGGGGTTTTTGGACGAGCTGCTATCGCAGGTATCGGTGGTTGCGGGGACTTGATCCGCGTATCCATCTCCTTTCCGAAATGGATGAATTGACGGGTCATAGGCGAGCGAAGCGATGCGGCAATGACACCCTCCCGACCCTCTACAGCCCCAGCTTCTTCCTGCGCTGACCGAGCGTGCGCAACCGCAGCGCATTGAGCTTGATGAAGCCGGCCGCGTCGCGGTGATCATAGGCCACGGCGCCCTCCTCGAAGGTGACGAGGTCCTGATCGTATAGTGAATACCTGCTGTCACGGCCGACGAGGATCACATTGCCCTTGTAGAGCTTCAGCCGCACCTGTCCGGTGACGTAACGCTGGCTCTGGTCGATCGCGGCCTGCAGCATCTCGCGCTCGGGTGAAAACCAGAAGCCGTTGTAGACCAGCTCGGCGTATTTCGGCATCAGTTCATCCTTCAGATGCGCCGCGCCGCGATCCAGCGTGATCTGCTCGATGCCGCGATGGGCAACCAGAAGAATGGTGCCGCCCGGCGTCTCATACATGCCGCGCGACTTCATGCCGACGAAACGGTTCTCGACCAGGTCGAGCCGGCCGATGCCGTTGGCGCGGCCGAGTTCGTTCAGCTTCGCGAGCAAGATGGCGGGAGACATCTTGCCGCCATCGATGGCGACGGCGTCGCCCTGCTCGAAATCAATGGTGATGTAGGTCGGCTGGTCCGGCGCCGCCTCCGGGTCGATGGTGCGCGAATAGACGTAATCCGGCACTTCCTGCGCCGGATCTTCCAGCACCTTGCCCTCGCTGGAGGCGTGCAGCAGATTGGCGTCGACCGAGAACGGCGCTTCGCCGCGCTTGTCCTTGGCGATCGGGATCTGATGCTGCTCGGCGAACGCGATCAGTTGCTCGCGCGAACGCAAATCCCATTCCCGCCACGGCGCGATGATGGTGATATCGGGCTTGAGCGCATAATAGCCGAGTTCGAAACGGACCTGATCATTGCCCTTGCCTGTCGCGCCATGCGCGACCGCGTCCGCGCCGACCTTCTCTGCGATCTCGATCTGCTTCTTCGCGATCAGCGGGCGCGCGATCGAAGTGCCGAGCAGATATTGCCCCTCATAGACCGCATTGGCGCGGAACATCGGGAATACATAATCGCGAACGAACTCCTCGCGTAAGTCCTCGATGAAGATGTTCCCGTCCTTGATTCCGAGCAACTGCGCCTTCCTGCGCGCGGGCTCAAGCTCCTCACCCTGACCGAGGTCGGCGGTGAAGGTCACGACCTCGGCGCCGTAGGTGGTCTGCAACCATTTCAGGATAATCGAGGTATCGAGCCCGCCCGAATAGGCGAGCACGACCTTCTTCACCTTCTTGCTCATGGAAATCCTGTGGGATGACGTGAATTCGGCGGGACTATAGGCGGAACCGGACCCCGTGCAAGGTCCGAACGCTCATACCGGCTTCTCCGGCGCGGGCGCGGGCGCCGGGCCGACATCGCGGCCGCGCCATCGCTGTCGCAGGCGATAGCCCGGCCAGGCGAAACGGGTCAACGCGGCATCGATCCCGGCGTCGCTCTTGCGGGTTGACGGCCAGCGGTAGATGTAGCCGTGCACCAGCCAGATCACCAGAAACGCCACCAGGCCCGCCGTCGCCACGTCGGTGAAGAAATGACCGCCAAAAGCCATCCGCAGCACACTGGTGACCGCGCCGAACGCGATCGCCCCCGCATAGGCCAACGGCCGCCACGCGGGCGGCGTCAGCGCCGCCGGGGCCAGCGTCCAGAACGCGGTCGCGCCCTCGCCGGAAAAGAAAGAGCAGTTCCGGCCGCACTCGCCGCGCGGATCCCACCAGGGCATGAACTTCCACGGGCCACTGAACTCCGTCACCATCACCGGCCGTGGCCGGGCCCAATAGGTCTTGAACGTCAGGTTGGTGAGGATTCCCGCGCTGAGCAGCATCGTGATCAGCAGAAACGCAACGGCCCGGCCGGACATCATCAAGGGGCGATCGGGGCGAAACATCTTGACCGCCAGCGCGACGATCGCGGGGACCGCGAACCCCCACGCCACCCACATCGCGGCATTGCGCGCGAACGAGGCGAGCGCATCGGACTTGAGCGGAAAAGTCCCGGTCGCGGAATCATAGAACAGCGCCGCGAGACGGAGATCGTATTCGGGATGGATCCCGAACACGACCCCGATCACAAGCGCAAGTCCAAGCGCAATGAATAAGCCGGCACGGTTCATGGAGCGCGGTTTATAGCGTTTTCGAGCGAAGTGGAATCCGGTTCGCGTGAAGAAAACGCGTCAAATGAAAGACTCTCGAGCATGATCCCGCAAAGTGGAAACCGGTTTTCAGAAAAGATCATGCTCGATCGCAAGGTTTAAGGCTACAGCCATGAAAAGACCGAGAACGGCTCAGGTCTGCGACGGCAAATCGGGAGGCAGCGGATCGCGTGGCGCCTCACGCCATGCGCCGGCATTGCGCCCGGCGATCAGCCAATAAGTGAGGCCGGCGACGACGCCGGCGCCGGTCATGATTTCGAGGTGGCGGCGCACGATGCCATCAAACCGCATGGTCTCGG
>CAZOOO010000063.1:0-14356 GCA_964581435.1 uncultured Hyphomicrobiales bacterium
TGATGGAGGGCGTGGTGCAGGCCGGCACCGCTACGGTCATGCGCGATGTGGGCAAGCCGATCGCCGGCAAAACCGGCACCACCAACGACCAGAAGGATGCCTGGTTCATCGGTTTCTCGCCTGACCTCGTCGTCGGCATCTATATCGGGTACGACAAGCCGCGCAATCTCGGCCGCAAGGCGACGGGCGGACATCTGGCGGCTCCGATCGCGCGTGATTTCATGAAGGTCGCGCTTGCCGACAAGCCGGCTACTCCGTTCCGCATTCCCGCCGGCATCAAGCTGGTTCGCGTCGATGCCAAGTCCGGTATGCGCGCGGGGCCCGGCAGTACCGGCAAGACGATCCTTGAAGCTTTCAAGCCCGGCACCGCGCCGCCCGACAATTACTCCGTGATCGGTGTGGCCGATGCAGACGGACGCGAGCCGCAGCCGCTGCCCGACGCGGACCGCAGCCTGTTCCGGCCCGGCACCGGAGGGCTTTATTAGATCCGCTTTCCGCTTTTGCTCGCGCAGTCTTTCGGGTTTGTTCACGCTTGACACGATTGCGCTTTGCGGCGTTCGCGGCTAAATCACCAGCCATCGTTGAATGAGGCGTGAGCCGCGGATCAGGGAAACCATGCGCGCTGAAATCGAGAGACTTGTCGAAGAGATCAAGCAGTCGGTCGGGCTGCTGAGGAGGCATCTTTGACGTCGAAACATCGACCGCGCGTCTGGCGGAGCTGAACAAGCTCGCCGAGGATCCGGATCTCTGGAACGATCCCCAGAAGGCCCAGAAACTGATGCAGGAGCGAACCTCGCTGGAGGATTCGCTGGCCGGTATCGGCAAGGTCGAGCGCGAGCTCGAGGACCAGATCGGCATGATCGAACTCGGCGAGGCCGAAAACGATCAAGCCGTCATCGACGAATCCGAAAACGCCCTGAAGACTCTCAAGAAGGAGGTCGCCCGCCGCGAACTCGAAGCCTTGCTTTCGGGAGAGGCGGATCGCTTCGATACCTATCTCGAGGTTCATGCCGGCGCGGGGGGCACCGAAAGCCAGGACTGGGCGCAGATGCTTTTGCGCATGTATGCGCGCTGGGCGGAGAAGCGCGGTTTCAAGATCGAATATCTGGAAGAAACGCCCGGCGAAGAGGCTGGAATCAAATCGGCGACGATTCAGGTCAGCGGCCACAACGCCTATGGCTGGCTCAAGACCGAGGCGGGCGTACATCGTCTCGTGAGGATTTCGCCGTTTGACTCCAACGCGAGGCGTCATACGTCGTTTTCGAGCGTGGCGATTTTCCCGGTTGTGGACGACAGCATCAAGATCGATATCAAGGAATCGGACGTCCGCACCGATACCATGCGCTCCGGCGGAGCGGGTGGCCAGCATGTCAACAAGACCGAATCGGCGGTGCGGCTGACGCACGTTCCGACCGGGGTCGCGGTGGTTTGCCAGGCCGGGCGTTCGCAGCACAAGAATCGCGCGCAGGCCTGGGACATGCTGCGGGCGAGACTCTACGAGATCGAACTCAAGAAGCGGGAAGAGCAGGCCGCTGCCGATCAGGCCGCTAAGACCGACATCGGCTGGGGTCATCAGATCAGATCATATGTCTTGCAGCCCTACCAGATGGTGAAGGATCTCCGAACGGGAGTGCAAACGTCTGACACCTCGGGCGTGCTCGACGGCGACCTCGACGAATTCATGGCGGCGACTCTGGCCCAGAGAGCCTTTGGCGCCACGCCCGGCGCCGTCGAAGACGTCGAGTGATCAGACGTGGTCATCGACGAAATTATCGTCAAAACCATGCATGCGGAGGGCCCATTGGAGGCCGACCACCCCGCCCTTGATCGGTTGAATCAGCCATAGCGCCATGAGCAGCGTCGTCGGCAAATAAATCGCCCACTGAACGACCAGCGGCGGAGCAAACTCTTTCTCGATCATCAGCGCCAGCGGCACCACGATGTGGCCGACGACGACGATCACGAGATAGGCGGGCAGGTCGTCGGCGCGATGCGGAGTAAAATCCAGTCCGCATTCCGAACATTTGTCGGCGGTTTTCAGAAAGGCACGAAAAAGCTTGCCTTCGCCGCATCGTGGGCAGCGGCAGAAAAAGCCGCGCCTCACCGCGGCGAAGACGTCGCGCTTCTCGCCTTGCCGGGTCCAGGTTTTAGCGGCTGTGCTCGCGGTATCGGGAGGAAGCGCCGTCATGATTTACCCTTCTTCGGTTTGCCGGCCTTGCTCCTGCCCGGCTTGCGCGATGTCTCGCGCGGTTTACGGCCCGGATGGGCCTTCGAATGAACCTCAGGATGACGCGCGTTCCGGCCATGCGGCGTCTTCGTTTTCCGTCCACCGCGCGCGCGGAGGGAGCGTGAGCCCGCCTGCGCTCCGGATAAGAGTTCGAAACGCAGAGCGCCGGACAAGGGTATAGCTTCTACCAGACGGACCTCGACCGCGTCACCCAGCTTGTGCATGGAACCGCTGCGCGAGCCCACGAGAGCATGGCGGGCCTCGTCATATTTGAAGTATTCGGCGCCCAACGAGCGGATCGGGATCAGACCGTCGGCGCCGGTATCGGTCAGTTTCACAAAAAGGCCGGCGCGGGTCACCCCCGAGATCCGGCCCTCGAAGATGTTGCCGATGCGATCGGCAAGGAAATGCGCGATCAGGCGATCGGCGGTCTCGCGTTCCGCCTTCATGGCGCGACGCTCGGCGACGGAAATACGCGCGGCGATTTCGGTCAGCGTCTCGGCGTTGTCGGAATCCGGCAGCGCGCCGTCGCCAAGGCCGAGCGCCCGGATCAGGGCGCGATGCACGATCAGGTCGGCGTACCGCCTGATCGGGGAGGTGAAATGCGCGTAGCGGCGCAGGTTGAGGCCGAAGTGGCCATAGTTTTCGGCGGAATATTCAGCCTGCGCCTGCGAACGAAGCACCACCTCGTTCACCAGCGATTCCGAGTCATGGCCCCTGACGTGATCGAGCACGCGATTGAACAATCCGGGCCTCAGGGCGCCGCTCTTGGCGAACGATATGTCCAGCGTCCTGAGGAATTCGCGAAGGTTGTGAACTTTTTCCACCGTCGGCTCGTCATGGACGCGATAGATCAGCGGCAGGTCTTTCTTCTCCAGCGTCTCGGCAGCGGCGACGTTGGCGAGGATCATGAATTCCTCGATCAGCCGATGCGCATCGAGCCGCTCCGGCACGATGACGCAATCGACCGTTCCGTCTTTCTTCAACAGGATCTTGCGCTCGGGTAGTTCAAGATCGAGCGGATCGCGCTCGTCGCGCGCCCGCTTCACCAGCGCATAAGCCGCGTAGAGCGGTTTCAGGATCGGCTCGAGCAGGGGATCGGTAACATCATCGGGGTTGCCGTCAATCGCGGCTTGGACCTGCGCGTAGTTCAGTTTCGCCGCCGAGCGCATCAGAATTCGATGAAAGGTGTGCGAGCGTTTGCGTCCGTCGGCGCCGATCACCATGCGCATGGCAAGGGCACCACGCGCTTCGCCGGGAACCAGCGAACAGAGATCGTTGGAGATGCGCTCCGGCAGCATCGGCACCACGCGATCGGGAAAATAGACCGAATTGCCGCGCTTGAGCGCTTCTTGATCCAGCGCCGATTCAACCCGCACATAATAAGCGACGTCGGCGATGGCCACGGTGACGACGGCGCCGCCCTCGTTGTCCGGATCGTCGTCGGGCGCGGCGTGAACCGCGTCGTCGTGATCCTTGGCGTCGGGCGGATCGATGGTGACGAGCGGCAGCGTGCGCCAGTCCTCGCGGCCTCGTAAGGTCGCGGGCTTCGCAGCCTCCGCTTCGCGGAGCGCAGCCGGCGAGAACGCCTGTGGGATGTCATGAGCGTGGATCGCGATCAGGCTGACGGCCTTTTCGGTCGCGAGCGAGCCAAGCCGTTCCTTCACTTTGCCCGACGCAAGGCCGAAACCGCGGGTACGCACGAGTTCGACGCTGACGAGATCGCCGTCCTCCGCGCCAGCGCTGTCGGCTTTCGCGATGTTCAATTCGCGTCCGGCCTGCTTCTTGTCGACCGGCATGAGGCGGCCGCCGCCTTGGGGCAAGGCGCGATAGATGCCGAGCACATGCGTGCGCGTGTGATCGATCACCCTGATGACGCGAGCACGATAGCGCGCGGCTTCGTCGGGCTCCATCGCTTCGATGCGCAGCAGGGCACGGTCGCCGACGCCGGCCACGGTGCCGGGCTTCGCGCGGCGCGGCACATGAATGAGGATCTTCGGCGCGGGCGTCGCTTCCTCGTCCCATTCGGCAGGCGAGGCGATTAGTTCGCCGTCGCTATCGCGTCCCGTAATATCGGCTATCAGCGTCGGCGGCAGCGTTTCCGGCTGACGCAGCTTGCTGCCCCGTTTAACGATCGTGCCGTCGTCGGCGAGGTCGCGCAGGATTTTCCTCAACGCGATGCGATCGGTGTTCTTCAAGCCGAACTCGCGGGCGATCTCGCGTGTCCCCGCCCGGCCGGGATGCGCGCGGATGAAGGCGACGATGGTCTCGCGGTCCGGAAAATCCCTGGCGCGCGGTTTGCTCACTTTAGCCGTTGCCGGCGCTCTTCTTTGCAGGCGGCGTCGCGGTCTTGGCGTGTGGCTTGGCCGCCGCGACGGGACCGCGCGCCTTGCTCACCGCGTCGGACTTCGGCTTGGTAGAAGGTGGTTTCGCGGCCGCCTTCTTGGCTGCTTTCTTGGCCGGCTTTTCAGTTTTGGCGGATTTGGCTTTCGTCGCACGCTTGGCCTTGCCGCCGCCCTTGGCTGCGCGTTCGTCGATCAGCGCGATGGCCTCCGGCAGGGTGATGGTGTCCTGCGTCTTGTCGCTTGGAATTGTGGCGTTGATGCCGCCTGCCGTGACATAAGCGCCATAACGCCCGCTCTTCACCGCCACGGCGCCGAGCGTCGGATGGTCGCCGAGCGGCTTGCCGGGATCGGCGCCAAAGCGGCGGCTCGGCCCTTTCGCGATTTTTTCCGCGATCAACGTCACCGCGCGGTTGAGGCCGATGTCGAACACCTCGTCGCCGGCTTCAAGACTCGCATAGGTTTTCTCATGCCGGACGAACGGGCCGAAGCGGCCGATGCCTGCCGTGATCGGCGCGCCGGTCTCCGGATGTTTTCCGACCTCGCGCGGCAGCGACAAAAGCTTCACCGCGAGATCAAGCTCCATGTCGGCGGGCGAGGTATTCTTGGGAATGCCCGCGCGTTTCGGCTTTTCGCCCTCGGCATAATCGGTGGGCTCACCAAGCTGGATGTAGGGTCCGAAGCGGCCGGATTTCACCGTGACGTCGAGACCGCTCTCCGGATCCTTGCCGAGAACGCGATCGCCGCCGGCATCGCCGTCGGCGGCGAGGGGACGGGTGTAGCGGCATTCCGGATAGTTGGAGCAGCCGACGAAGGCGCCGAACTTTCCGGCCTTGAGGTTCAGTCTTCCGGTGCCGCAGGTCGGACACTGGCGCGGATCGCCGCCGTCCTCGCGCGGCGCATAGATGTGCGGCCCGAGCATGTTGTCGAGCACGTCGAGCACTTCGGAAACGCGGACATCCTTGATGTCATTGACCACGCCGATGAAGTCGTTCCAGAAATCCGTCAGGACCTGCTGCCACGACACCTCGTTGTTCGAAATGCGATCGAGCTGTTCCTCGAGGTTGGCGGTGAAGTCGTACTCGACATAGCGCGCGAAGAAATTCTCCAGGAATGCGATGACGACACGCCCCTTGTCTTCGCCGTAGAGCCGTTTTTTCTCGAGCTTGACGTAGCCGCGATCCTTGAGCACTTGCAGAATCGAGGCATAGGTCGAAGGCCGGCCGATGCCGAGCTCCTCCATGCGCTTGACCAGCGAGGCTTCCGAGAAACGCGGCGGCGGTTCCGTGAAATGCTGGGTGACGCTGAGGTTCTCGCGCCTCAATGCTTCGCCTTCGCTCATGGCGGGAAGGCGACGGCCATCCTCGTCTTCCTCGTCGTCGCGGCCCTCCTGATAGAGCGCCAGGAAGCCGTCGAACTTGATGACCTGGCCGCTGGCGCGCAACTCCAGCGCGCGCGCGCCGGCCCGTGCCGCGATATCGACGGTGGTGCGCTCCAGCTCCGCCGACTCCATCTGGCTGGCGATGGTCCGGATCCAGATCAGCTCATAAAGCCTGGCCTGATCGGCATCGAGACGCCGCTTCATGTCCGAGGGCCGGCGTGACAGGTCGGTCGGCCGGATCGCCTCGTGGGCCTCCTGAGCGTTCTTGGCCTTGGTCTGATACTGGCGAGGGGCGTCCGGCACATAGGCGTTGCCATAATCCTCGCCGATGACCTTGCGCGCCTGCGTGATCGCCGAGCCGTCGATCTGCACGCCGTCCGTTCGCATGTAGGTGATGAGGCCCGTGGTCTCGCCGCCGACGTCGATGCCCTCATAGAGGCGTTGCGCGATCCGCATCGTATGCGCCGGCGCGAAGCCGAGCTTGCGGCTGGCCTCTTGTTGCAGCGTCGATGTGGTGAAGGGCGCCTGGGGATTGCGCCGCGCCGGTTTGGCCTCGACCGTCGAGACGGTGAAGTTCGCCGCCTCGATCGCCTTCCTGAAATCCTCGGCCTCGGCGCCGTTTCCGATGTCGAGCCGCTGGATCTTCTTGCCGTCGGCCCCGACCAATCGCGCTTCGAAGGTTTCACCACGGGGTGTGGCGAGCGTCGCCACCAGTGACCAGTATTCGCGCGGGACGAATTTCTCGATCTCGAGTTCGCGGTCGCAAACCAGGCGCAAGGCGACCGACTGGACCCGGCCGGCCGACCTTGCGCCGGGCAGCTTGCGCCACAGCACCGGGGAAAGGGTGAACCCGACCAGATAGTCGAGCGCGCGGCGCGCCATGTAGGCATCGACCAGCGCGCCGTCGATCTGGCGCGGGTTCTTCATGGCGTCGGTAACGGCTTGCTTGGTGATGGCGTTGAAGACGACGCGCTCGATCTTCTGGTCCTTGAGCGCGCGCTTTTGCTTGAGTACCTCCAGTACGTGCCAGGAGATCGCTTCGCCCTCGCGATCAGGGTCGGTGGCGAGGATGAGCTTGTCAGCTCCCTTGAGCGATTTGGCGATGTCGTTGAGTCGGCCGACGGCCTTCGGATCGACTTCCCAGATCATCTGAAAATTGGCGTCCGGATCGACCGACCCGTTTTTGGCGGGAAGGTCGCGGACATGACCGAATGATGCCAGAACTTCATAGGACGCGCCGAGATACTTGTTGATCGTCTTGGCTTTGGCAGGCGACTCAACAATGACGATATTCATGTTATTCCAATATCTTACTGATAAATTTCGAACCGGTTCGCGAGACTTGCGCCGACTGTTTCCGGGCGAACATGGGTGCAGCACGGCCTTAAGTCAAATAGACCTGTGTGAAAACCGCTCCGCGCTTTCGCACCTAAAGGTTGTATTTTTTTAATTATCTTACTTATAGTTGTTTTTTCGCAAGGATTGATGCAAATTCAATCTCGGTCATGATGAGAGGAGCTCTCGGGATGGGGGGACAACCGAACCGGAACGAGGGGTCTCGAGATCACCAGTGTCGCTCGGGTGAACCCGCCGGCGACGGCGGCGCGGACGAGGCCGCACGCTATCTGGTGAGCGCGGTTGCAGATCTGGCGCAGATCGCGCGGCGTCATGGGCTGGATACCCTCGGCTTCCTGCTCGATATGGCGCAGATGGAGGCTGAAGACATCGTCCGACTCCATGCTGCGCGGGATCGAAGCTGACGGAGGGCGGCACGGTTCCGGCCGCCGCAAGTCAGGTCCGATGCGATGGGCGCGGCCAGAAGGTCCTCTCTTGCAACGGCGGGAGGGCTCCGTGAACGAAAGGGCTCCGTGAACGAAGCGCCGCGATCGGTCGAAAGTCTCTGGCAAAGAACAAATTGCCTTTGGTTCAGTTGCGAGTGCGAGATTGCCGGAGCGGGGAGCGCGCCACAGCCGGCAAAGCTGAAGCCCCGCACTTCGGGCAATGCGAGACCGCGACGGTTACCGGCGCGGAATGCATCCGCCAATCCTGCGGCTCGGTAGCCGTCTTCGGTCGATCCGGGGCGGCCGGCACCACGTGAACAATGCGGTAGCCCCGCTCCTTCAGCGTACGGAGGATCCTGGGCAGCGCGGCCACCGTCCGCCCTTGGATATCATGCAGCAGCAAAATACCTTTACCCTTGGCTTCGATCCGGCTAATTGCGAGTTGATAGACGCGCTCGGCCGAGATGTGACGCCAGTCGTCAGCGGGGAAATCGGCGCTCCAGAGCTGGATGCCTTTCGAGGCCAGATAATTTTCGACGTCCTTCGAGCGCAGCAAGCCGGGAATGCGCATGAATGGCGCCAGACTCGCAGGGTCCCCCAATGCCGCCGCCGCTGAAGCGATCCCGTCGTCGACTTCCTGCCGGGCCCGTTCGATCGGCATCCGATTCATGCTGAGCGGATGATTCTGCGAATGGGTGCCGATGGAATGTCCGGCCGCAAGCACGCGGTGGAGATATTGCGGGTAGCTGCGCGCCATCCGCCCGATCGTGAAGAAGGTCGCCTTCACGCATTCACGAGCGAGGATATCGAGAACCTGGAGGCTGTGGGGCGGCAACGGACCGTCATCGAAGGTCAGCACCACCTCGTGATCGCGAAGCGGCAACGTTTCCTGATACTGCATGGTGCCGATACGGGGATGCTCCCCAGGGTCCACGACCAGGGTCCGAGAAGTTCCGAGGGCATCGGGGTTGCCGGGACAATCGCCGGCAAGGGCCGGAAATGCCATGAGTTCGAGGGTGGCGGCGAGCAGGCCGAGCCAAAGAATCCGCTGGGATCTCCGCCGGGCTCCTTCTGATATACGTGCCATTCATAATACCTTGTATGCCCGCCCATTCCGGCCGAAACTAAGAGACCGGCGATGAACGCCGCCTTAACTCGTTGCTCGTTGCGGAACTAAAGACTGCCTCGCGCTGGTGCAAGGCATTCACTCGGACTTAACGCACATCACCGACGATCCTCGAATCGGGGGTGAGTATGCAGCGCTTGCGTTTGAAAGCAGATGGGCGGATCGTGGAAATCCGTGATGGGAAAGAGTTCCCGCTGTCGCCCTCCACGCATTTTGCGGGTCCCGCTTCGAATTATGTTGCGCCGACGTCAGCGCCAGCGGTCAGAAGCCTGCGTCGGCGAACGCGGATGACCCAGGTCGAGTTCGCGGCGCGGCTGGGCGTGCCCGTGGAAACTATCCGCAACTGGGAGCAAGGCAAGCGGATACCGCGCGGACCCGCGCGCGCGCTCCTTACAGTGGTTGCGCACGCGCCCGAAACGGTGTTCGCCGCCCTCGACGGTCGCGAATAGAGCAACGGTCGGATAACGCCGCGATTTCGACTCCGCATTGACCAAGCCGCTGATTGCATGTTTTTCCTGCTCTCCAAAATCGTCGGATTTATCGCAGTGCCGTCCAACGCGATCGCGCTCATATGCGGTCTCGGACTTTGCCTGATGCCAACAAGATGGCGTCGCAAGGGCGTCGGCTTGCTGACGGCGGGGATCGCCGCGCTCTTGCTGGTCGGCTATTCGCCGCTCAGCAATGTGTTGCTATTGGCGCTGTCGGAACGTTTTCCGGCATGGCAGCACGACGGGCGTGACCCGGATGGCATCATTGTTCTGGGTGGCGCCATTGATGCGGAGGCATCGGCCGCCCGCGGCACCGTCGAAACCAACGGGTCCGCGGAAAGGGTGATCGCGGCCCTCGAACTGGCGCGGCGATTTCCGAGGGCCCGCATCGTTTACAGCGGCGGAACAGGAAACCTGATTGCGGGCTTTGTCGCCGAGGCGCCGGCCATGGGGCGGCTGTTCGAACATTTTGGAGTTTCGCCCGAGCGTATCGTCCTGGAAAGCAGCTCGCGCACGACCGATGAGAACGCGCGCTTCACCCGCGAATTGGTGACGCCGGAACCCGGCGAGCGCTGGTTGCTGGTGACGTCGGCCTATCACATGCCGCGATCGGTGGGCGTGTTCCGCAAGGCGGGATTCGACGTCGAACCTTATCCGGTGGATTGGCGCACGCGGGGCTGGGTCGATGCGTGGACGCCCTTCAGCGCGCTGTCAGCGGGTCTTGACCGCGCTGACGCGGCTGCCCATGAATGGGGCGGGCTGCTGGTTTACAGGATGACCGGCCGCAGCGACGCATTGTTTCCGGGACCGCGGCGATAGTAAATAAAGCGTTTTCGAGCGAAGTGGATACCGGTTCGCGTGAAGAAAACGCGTCAAAACAAAATCATAGAGCCCCGCTTCTGAATTCAATCAGAAGCGGAAAGGCTCTAAGATGTTCAGTCCAGCCGCGGCAAGCCCACCCGGTACACGCCGCGGAAGTCCAGGGGATCGGCCGGCTTGCCTTTGCGATAGATCACGAGGCGTCCGGATTGAGCCAGCGCCACCGCCGCGCGCCGGATCGGCATCAGCAGATTGTGCCAGTCGGATTCATTGTGCCAGTCGGATGCAATGGCAATAGCCTGTGCAAGCTCCGGCGCGCTCAGCGTTCTGGTCACGTCGCTCGTCAGGACCTTCAGGATGTTATCTTCGAGGGAGAGCGTCGAATGCGAATCTTGCGTAGTCATGGATCAACGCTTTGGCGCAATGACGCACGCTCTGCAAGAGCGGTCGGAATCCTTGCATACGGAGCCGACCTCGGCTGTTAAATGAGGGTACGGCCAGAGCGCAACGGAACGGATGAACTGCGGCAGCCGCGGCGACGGTATGTGCCGGTGCAGGAGCAAAATTCATGACGCTGACGCTCGTGATCGGGAACAAGAATTATTCGTCGTGGTCGATGCGGCCCTGGCTGGCGCTTAGGGCCGGCGGCATCGCTTTTGAAGAAAGATTTATTCCGCTCTACACCGGCCCGGCCGACAAACAGCGCATCCTCGACATAATCCCCTCCGGCAAAGTCCCGGCGCTGATCGACGGCGACGTAACCGTTTGGGATTCGCTCGCGATCATCGAGTATGCCGCCGAACGGTTTCCGGAGGCGGGTTTGTGGCCGGCAAACCGCGCCGGCCGCGCGCACGCGCGGTCGATCTCGGCGGAAATGCATTCCGGCTTTTCAGCGTTGCGCCGCGAATGCAGAATGAATCTGCATCGGTCGGTCGGCGCAAGGCCGCTTTCCGACAATGCCCGCGCCGACATCGCCCGCATCCAGGAGCTTTGGATGGATTGCCGTCAGCGGTCCGCGACGGCCGGGCCGTTCCTGTTCGGAGCCTTCAGTGCGGCCGATGCCATGTATGCGCCGGTGATCCATCGCTTCCGGACCTATGCCATCGAAGTGACGCCCCAGGTGCGGGCGTACATGGATACGATGATGGCGCTGCCTGCCTTTCGCCAGTGGACCGAGCAGGGTCTCGCAGAAACCCAGGTGATCGAGAAATTCGAGATTGATTGAGCTGGCGTCGGCCTGTCGCGAGACGCGGCGGCCCGCCAGCCGGACAAATCGTTACCGTGATGAAGAAGGTGCTTGCAACTTTTGATTGTGGTGTTTTTTATGAGACAATCGAGATGTTTTATATCATTGGAAAACCAGCGAAATTCGTAATTTCGTCGAGTCGTTTATGACTCGCCAAATGCCGCGGTGGCGTGCTATAGCAACCAAAAAAACCGGACTGACCGCACCGCTGTCGCGCGGAGAGGTCAGTATTGGCATCTGATGGAGAAGGCGTTGAAGCATAAATTTCTCGTTGGAGAAACAGTCCTTTTCACCGCGAGCAATGTGGCACGGCCGGCTGCAAGCGGCACTTACGAGGTGATTCGGCTGCTTCCCACTGATGGCGACGACTGTCAGTACAGGATCAAGAATTCGGCCGAGGCTTTCGAGCGCGTCGCAAAGGAAAGTCAACTTGCCGCTTGCTGAGGTCCGGCAGGCACGATCGGGCTGATTTGCCCGGAAGTCTCTGCAACGGACAGGCTCGGACTGATTGCCGTATTCCCGGATCGTTGAATAACCGGGCTGTATTGGCGTTCGCCGATTGTTTATGCTGGTCCACCGTTCGGCATCAGGGACATCGGGCATGGACTGGGCTTGGATGACATCACTCGATCAATTCTGGCGTTCGTCCGCGTCCTCCGTGTGGCTGACGCTTGCCGCGGCGGTTTTTTTCGCGTTCATCGTGTTCCTGACGCTCATTCGCGCTGAAAAGTCGGTTGCCAACGGCATCTTGACCATCATCACGTTGCTCGCGATCGGAGTTGCGGCGGCTGTTACGCTTCGCTTCGAATGGGACGGCGGTCGGGTGCCGGATTCGAAAAACCGGAGTGTCCCGGTCAACGTTGCGATGCCTGCGTTGTCCTGCATCGACGGGCTGGCTGGCGAGCCGGTTGAGAGCGCCTGCGAGAAGGCGCTGTTCGGTATGCCCGATTCGGCGGCCGCCGCCGTTTCCTATGTCGCTTCGGAAATCAGCAGGCTAAGATCGTTCGGTGACGTCGCCGCCGCCGATAGCGCCATGTCGCCGGAGTTGGAGGCGCTGCGGCGGGCGATCGAACGTGACCGTTATGGTCTGGTCGCCCATGTGCTGGTTGCGCGCGATCATTGCCAGCCATCCGACTGTCCCGCTTTCCAGTCGCTGACCGATCACAGCCGGATTGCAGCGAATATGGAAGAGCAGCTCTACGAAAAACTGGTGATGCGGTACGCATCGTCCTGGAGCGCGCCGGCGGCAGCGGCACAAGCCGCCGCACCCGATACGCCGACGCCGGCGCTCGCGTCCGAATCGACCGGCCATCCCACAACCATCGACTTTCCGACGGCCGCATCCATTCCGCCTGTCAACATCATGACGCCCGAGCCGGCGACACGTACGGCGCCGGCACCGCCGGCTTCGACTGCGGCGGCCGCGCAGGCGGTTCCGAAGCCGCGTCCGGCCGCGAAGAAGCCGCCTGCACCGAAGCCGCACGTCGCGCCGCCCGTCCGCCTTGCGCCTGCGCCGTCAGCGCAGAACTGATTTTCCCGCCCGAACCCTATTGCTGACATGCATCTCAATCTGGTTAAGCTCGCCGTGGGCTGCGAATCCGTAAAGGAACTCAAGGACTGGATCGCCGAGCGCATCAAGCAGGCGACCCGGAAAGGGTTGCCGCGCCATCATATCCACATTACCCGGATGACGCCGAAACGCGGCGATGAATTGCTCGCGGGCGGTTCGCTTTATTGGGTCATCAAGGGTGAAATCGCGGCCCGGGAGAAGCTGATCGGCATCGAGCCGTTCCGCGATCGCGACGGCGTCGGTCGATGCCGCCTGGTCATGCAGCCGAAGGTGGTTGCCGTCAGGCCGCGCCCGATGCGCCCGTTTCAGGGGTGGCGCTATCTATCCGTTGCCGACGCCCCTCCCGACCTCGGCAGCAACGCCGCGAGCGTCGCGGCAATGCCCGAGTCGCTGCGCCGCGAGTTACGCGATCTGGGGTTGCTGTAAGCTGGAACGAGAGGGCAGGCGGGTGAACTAAACGGCGATGTTGTCGATCAAACGGGTAGCCCCGATTTTCGCCGCGACCAGAAGCCTGACAGGACCATCCTTTATCGAGCGAACCGGCGACAGCGTTTCAGCGTGACGGGCCTCGAAATAATCCAGCGAGAAACCCGCGTCCTCGATCGTCCTCGCGCCATCGGCCATGACGGTTTCCAGACCATCCCCGTTCCGCAAACGCCCGGCCGCATCATTCAGGACGCCATAGAGCGTCGGCGCAAGAGCGCGCTGCTCGATCGACAGGTAGACGTTGCGCGACGACATCGCGAGCCCGTCGCGTTCGCGTACGATCGGAACGCCGATGATCTTCACGCCGAGATCGAGATCGGCCGCCATCCGCGTCACGACCTTGAGCTGCTGATAGTCCTTCTGGCCAAACAAGGCGAGATCCGGCCGGCACTGGATGAACAGCTTGCCGACCACGGTCGTGACGCCGCCGAAAAAATGCGGCCGGAAACGATCTTCGAGGCCCGCCACGGCGGGTCCCTCAGTCGATATCCGGGTCGCGAAGTCCGGCGGATACATCGTGCCGACGTCCGGACGCCATACCAGATCGGCCTTCGCCCCGGCGAGTTTGGCCAGGTCGGCCTTCCAGGTTCGCGGGTACGACCCGAAATCTTCATGCGGCGCGAACTGGGCCGGATTGACGAAAATCGAGACGACGACCTTCGACGCGCGCCGCTTTGCCTGACGTACCAGCGCCAGATGCCCGTCGTGAAGCGCGCCCATGGTCGGCACCAGGGCAGTGGTGGCTCGCCGCGCCCGCAGGCGATCCAGGGCGCGGCGCAGCGAGGGAAGCGTGCGAACGACAGCGGGGGCGGGCGACATTGCTGCTCAGTGAATAGATTCTAGTGGTCCGATTCTAACATTTGCATCCCGTTGCGGCAGGGGTTTCCTGC
>CAZOOO010000064.1:0-14159 GCA_964581435.1 uncultured Hyphomicrobiales bacterium
ATTTGACATTCGCTACCCAGTTTGCATCGAACGCGAGAAGCGAATGTCAAATCCACTCCACTAGAAGATGACCTGTTGCTGCGATGCGTCGCCGGTCTTTGAGCTTTGCCACGCCTCGAGCAACCGCCTCCGTAAAACCCCTTAGGAGGCTCCCCTTAGGATATCGCCCGAAATACTCCGGCGCGCTCGTCTCCGGTAAACCCAGCTATCCCGCATCGAGGAGATGGCGACATGCATACCGAGACGATCACCGGCCCGACTGCCAGGGTTCTCGACATCCCGCACGTCATGGCGGCTGAACCAGCCGACCAATTCGACGCGATCGTCCGCGGCTCGGGAGTGGTTGCAAGCGAATTTTCCTATGGAAAGGATGAGGAAATCTACGGCGAGGGCGAACCGTCCGAATACCTCTACCGGATTATCCGCGGCGCGGTCCGTACCTATAAACTGCTGAGCGACGGACGACGGCAGATCGGCGCATTCCACTTGCCGGGCGATGTCTTTGGTCTCGACCCCGGACCAGAACACCGACTTACCGCCGAAGCGATCGCCGACACCACCGTCCGCCTGGTTCCGCGTCGCAGCCTTGAGAAGGCCGCCGCATCGAACGCCCAGGTTGCCCGCAATCTCTGGACGTTGACGGCAAGCGATCTCCGCCATGCCGAAGATCACATGCTGCTTCTCGGCCGCAAGACCGCGATGGAGCGTGTTGCCACTTTCCTTCTGGAAATGGACCGCCGGCTCGCCCGAGCCGACATGATGGCGCTCCCGATGTGTCGCCGCGACATCGGCGATTATCTTGGCCTGACGCTGGAGACCGTTTCACGGGCGCTCTCGCAGCTTAACGATCAGGGTGTCCTGATGTTTTCCAGCGCTCGCCAGATCGCGCTACGCAACCGACAGCGGCTGTCCGCCATGGAGGCTTGAGGGCACCGACGCTGCGGTTCATCCGGCCCGCATCACGAGAAAACGAGGAGGTTCCTATGAACGGCTATCGCGTCCTTTTCTACAAGAATCTGCTCAATTCGGACGGCCATAATTTCAAGTGCCTTCAACGTCGGATCGACGTTGAATCCGACGATCCCTCCCAAGCGCGGGTCCTGGCAGAACAGAAGATCGGCAATGAGCGCCTGAACATCGACTCCGTCAGGGTGGTTGAACTATGCGCGCGCCGCTCGTTGCCTCAATGAGACATGAGGCAACAGATCGGACTCGTCGTGAGTAGATCGCGGGTCATCCCGCCGAACATCCATTCGTTGAGCCGGCTATGGCCATAGGCTCCGGTTACCAGGAGATCAGCTTCTTCGTCATCCGCCCACCTGATGATCTGATGCGCACGAGAACCACGAGCCTGCATTTCGACCCGAGGTTCCGCCTTTATCCTGTGCTGCGCGAGATAGCGAACGACATCATCGACATGACGGTGCGCAGTCTCCATCTGTTCCTCCTCGCATATCTCCAGAACAGTTACGCGTTTTGCCTCATGAAGAAACGGCAACGCATCCAGAACCGCTCGCCGCGCCTCCCGCGTGTCTTTCCATCCAATCATGACGTGATCGGCGGCAAGGGATTTCACGGCCGCAGGCACCACCAGGAAGGGACGACCGGCCCCCAGAATTGCGGCTCCGACATCGGGGCTTCGATACATATTGTCCGCGGATCGGCCGCTTTCGATCACGATCAAATCGGCGCATCGCGCCTCACTGATCAGCGTCTCCGTAGGGTGCGCGATGACTGACCGCCATTCGATCCGGCGGCCGCTTCCTACGACGGCCTGAACTTTACTTCCAGCCTCTGCAAGGGAGCCCTTCACTTTTGCGATATCGAAGTCGTTTGCGTCGTCAACGATGACGACCCCCTCGGCGACAAAAGGCGGCACGATCGCGACCGCCGACAATCCAATCAAATTAGCCGCGAACTTTTCCGCCACATCTGCCGCCACGCCGACGAATTGTTTTGAGACATGGTCGACATTGACCCACACCAACAACGTTGCATAGGACATAACAACCTCCACGTCGCCGATCGCTTATCACGCCCACGTCCTGACGCGGGCCACTTGATTCAAATCAAATTCATGCAGTAGCGGCGTGGTCAGATGGACAAATCTTACCAGGCTGAAAGGTCGGCCTTGACCAAAGCGTGACGCCGCAAACCTGATCTTATCAAGACCAAGTGACGCGCTGAATCGGATCATGCCATGAAAGCACTTGTCTACCATGGACCGGGGCACAAGCAACTCGAAGATCGTCCCAAGCCGGAAATACAGTCCGCGGGGGACGGGTGCTGCGGATTGCGGCCGTCTCTCGTTTTGCTACTTTCGATCCAGCAGTCTGGTGCGCCAGTCCACGAACGGCCGGTAGGCTTCCAGCAGATCGTCGGCAAGGCAGAAAGGGTTGGCGCGATTGCGGTGGAACACGCCAAGGGATGGAATGAGACCCGCAGCTACGATTGCCCGAGCAACTGCGGCGCGGATCACGGCATAGCCATAGTTGAGCAGGGCATTGGTGCCTTCGGCCTCGCGGTCCCGGCGAAACTCCTTGCCGAACAGGCGTGGCCAGTAACGCTGGTCGCTCGGATGTCATCGACGATCACAACGCCCAGGTCTTCGATGGGCAGCGTCACTTTGGGCAATTCCGGTCGCTCGACGACAAGCTGACGGTGCGCGACGGAGAGTCGCGTACCGGGGGTCGAAAACTCTACTGTCTTGCGGACCGCCCGGCTACGCTCAGTCATTGGCGGAACGGATACGGCCGATGGGATCAACGGAGACTTTGCGAGCGCCGAGCTTGACCAAAGGTCCGGGGCTCGGTCCCCATTGGCCGCTTGGAGAGGGGTCTGCGGAGTTCAGCGGTTTGCAGAAAACCTGACCGTTTCCGGCGATCGTCTTCACCGTCCAGTAGCCAACCCGGTCTCCCGAGGGGATGAGGAACGTATCGCCTAAGGACAAGGACATCAGCAAACTTGCGCCCGAGGAAGAGGCGCGCCGCACGACACCTTCACGGCGGCTAACCCGTTTCACCGCTTCGAACAGGCTCACGACTTCGCTTTCAATCTTCCCATCAGTTGTCCGATATATTGCGATATGGTGATTGTTTCCGGTCGCGGCATATCCGGTGGTTATCGGCTCCACGGCGCTGAATTTCATCGGTGAGGTCAGGCGGACTTTTCTGATCTCTGAGCCGTTCACCCCAACACGCGGAAATGTCGCGAAGGCCTTTTTGGGATCTCTTCCGTGGCTCGCCACCCATTCGGCAACCGTCTCGCGAACCTTCGCATCGCGAATGTTTTCAATCTCGCCGTTCGACAGAGAGTTGACGGCTTTGGTCGTGACGAAGAGCCTGTAGGTTCCGTTGCTCGTCGTTCGGACGCCGCCCGGATGACGACTCGCTGCGTCCCGACCTCGCCGTAATCCGCCCACCAGAGCCGCTCGTGGATCGCCTCCCGGATCGCTTGCCGGCGCGGATGCCCGGCCCCTGACTCGCCGAACACGTCAGCGAGTTTCGCCTCGACCGCGTTCCCGATAAGTTTGGATTCGCCGCCAACTTCCGAATTGAACCTGAGGGCCTTTTCCTCACCCGGTTCGCCGCGTTTCTTGTAGAGCGGTTTGAGCGCGTCTTTGACCTGTTTCCAGGTCATATGCTGTCGTGTTTGCAACTTCTCCAAGATCGCTGCCCGTTCCTCGGGATCGAGCGGGCGCATGCCGAGAGGGCAGGATATAGAAACCTTTCTCCTTCACCGTTTTAGCGCGGCCCTGCTCGGCGTCGGCATCGGGAAACGTGGCGTAGTCGAAATCCTTATCGCCCGCGCTCCGCTCCTGCGTATTCAAATAGGCTGTCAGGTTCTCCGAGATGAAGCGGTAGAACAACATGCCGAGGACGTAGCTCTTGAAATCCCAGCCATCGACGCTGCCACGCAGGTCGTTGGCAATGCGCCAGCGGCGCCCGATGCCGGTTGCGCACCGCCCGGCTGCGCCGGAGCGCCACCACCGTCGCGGTCAGGCGCCGATGCAGTCGCCGTGTCCGCCCTTGAAAGGGGATGGCGGAGAAATCGGATCGCAAACGCAAAATAACCCCACCATTTCTGGCAGGGTTATAAACCGGCGATGACCTTGGGATGCCGAGCCCGCACGAACTTGGCCGGGCGCTCTATCATCTGGCCCGGTTGCGTCACTTCAAGGGCCGTGACATCGAGGAAAGCGACAAGCCGGACGAGGAAGAATCCGCCGAGGAGAAAGAAGCTAAATCGGCACGAGACATAACAATAAAAGAACTGAAAGCCAGCGGACAAACGCTCGGCCAGATGCTTGCCGAGCGTGTCCCAGCCGAAGGCGAAGTCCCAAAGCAACAGACCCGCCGCATTCATGCCTTGCGCTCTCATGTCGAAGATGAATTCAGCCGCCTGGTCAAAGTTCAGGAGTCCTATCACCCGGCCCTTCGCGATCCCGCGTTTGCGGAATTGCTGCATGAAACGATCTTCGCCCAACGGCCGGTATTCTGGCGCAAGAACACACTCGGCCAATGCCGCTTCATTCCCGGCGCCCCGCTCTGCCCCAAAGGCTCGTGGCTGTCGCAGCAGCGGCGGATGCTTGAAAAGCTCAATAATCTCGCACTCTTAATCGGCTGTGTTTTGCTCGACTTCCTGGGCATTGTCGTCTCTCCTTCCGGGTGCGAAGATATACGCTGGGGCTCGCCATGGCACGCCTGCTCGTTCCGGTTTCGAGTTCAGATGCGCCGTGCACTCTTCCGCGCTCGTCGACGGGGTGTTTCGGCTGCGCTGAGGCAGCGCTCGAACCGTCGAGGCGCATTTTTCCATCGGACTGACGGGGCATCGTCACAGGCACTCGAGCGCGGTCCGGTCGGCTGGTCGCCGGCACGGCCGCAGGCAAGATATCGTGCGTCCCGTCGTGGATGGTCTGCATCGGTCCTCATCCGCCGTGGCGGAACTCCGTTGTTCAATAAGCCGTCGTCACCATGACAAGCGGCTGCAATCCGTAGTGTTTTGTTTCGCTCATCGATGCGCTCCGAGCAACTGGCGGTCCTTCACCGCCGTGCGCGCGGCCATCTCCTGCGCGCTCACATCGGGATCGCCGACATAGAACGTGCCGTCCGTCCACATGGCGTGCATGATGACACGCTGACCGATCCCGCGCATTGGGACGACGAGCCGTTCGAGGCCATCGTTTCCAACCCGCCCTATTCGATCAGATGGGCAGGCGACAGCAACCCGCTGCTGATCAACGATCCCCGCTTTGCGCCTGCTGGGGTGCTCGCGCCCAAGAGTAAGGCCGACCTCGCCTTCACCATGCACATCCTGAGTTGGCTGGCGACCAGCGGCACGGCGGCTATCGTTGAGTTTCCCGGCGTGCTCTATCGCGGCGGCGCGGAGCAGAAAATCCGCCAGTATCTCATCGACAACAACTATGTGGATGCGGTCATCCAGCTTCCGCCGGACCTGTTCTTCGGCACGACCATCGCCACCTGCATCATCGTGCTGAAGAAGTCCAAGCGCGACAATGCCACCTTGTTCATTGACGCCGGCGCCGAGTTCGTGCGCAACGGCAACAAGAACAAGCTGACCGGAGAAAACCAGCGGAAGATTCTGGACGCTTTCACCACCCGGAAGGACATCGACCACTTCGCGCGGCTGGTCGAGAACGGCGACATTGCTGCCAACGGTTACAACATCGCTGTGTCGTCATATGTCGAGCAGGAAGACCTCAGCGAGGCCGTGGACATCAAGGCGCTCAACGCCGAGATCGCCCGTATCGTCGCCCGGCAATCCGAATTGCGCGTGGCCATCGACGCCATCGTCGCCGATCTGGAGGGGGCTGAATAGCGATGACCCAAAAGGACTTGTCCGAGGCGAAGAACCCCGATCTGCGCGCCTCGCTGGCGGCGATGCGGCGCGCGGCGGAATTGGCGCGCACGACGGCCACCCAGACCAATACGGCAATTGTCATCGTGTGCGACGGCAAACCCGTACGCATCACGGCGGAGGAATTGCGCCGGGAGCGGGAGCAGCCATGAGCCGGATTGCTCGCCTCATTGCCGAGCGTTGCCCGAACGGCGTGGAGTTCAAGGCCATCGAAGAGTTTGTCTTGAGACCAGCGAACATTCGGTGGTCAGATCACGTTGATGCTGAATTTCAGTACATCGACCTGACCTCAGTGGATCGAGCGACCCACGCGATCATTGAAACGTCAACCATCACCAGCGAGAACGCGCCCAGCCGTGCAAAGCAGATCGTCCGCGAAGGCGATGTCATATTCGGAACGACACGTCCGATGCTGAAACGTTATGCCGTCATTCCGAGCGAGTATGATGGCCAGATTTTCAGCACGGGCTTTTGTGTACTTCGGCCTGACAACAGCGTCACTCTCACCAATTTTCTGTTCCATCTACTCGGAACGGACAACTTCTACGCCTACGTCGAGGCCAACGAGCGCGGCGCAAGCTATCCTGCCATTCCTGATAATGTAGTGAAGAAGTTTCGTATCCCTGTCCCGCCGCTCGAAATCCAGCAGAAAATAGTTGAAATACTCGCTTTTGACCTTCGGCGAACACACGGATAGTGCAAGCATAAGGTGGATGATGCTGAATGAAATAGGAAAATTCATTCGGGGTCGTCGCTTCACTGCGACCACGCTTATGGCGGGATGGCCGCTGTAGAGAATCTACGAATCCAGCCTCTTTGGCTTGGTGGTATCGTAGTTGGTATGGGTTTGGAGTGCGGGCGGAAAGTCCAATAATCACAATGCGAACTCAAACCCATTGACGATTGAGTGGGTGGGGGTATCATCGATTCGGTTGGCGCCGGTGTCACGACCTTCAAGCCAGGCGACCATGTCCTCATCTCCTGCATTTCTTCCTGTGGCAAATGCGAATATTGCCGCCGAGGTCTACTCCCACTGCACCACCGGAGGCTGGATCCTCGGCAACGAAATCGATGGGACACAGGCCGAATATGTTCGGACCCCGCATGCCGACACCCGCCTTTATCACATTCCGGCTGACGCCGACGAAGAAGCACTCGTCATGCTGAGCGATATTTTGCCGACCGGCTTCGAATGCGGCGTTCTGAACGGCAAGGTGGCGCCGGGGTCAACCGTCCCGATCGTCGGAGCCGGACCGATCGGTCTTGCTGCATTGCTGACAGCCCAGTTCTATTCTCCCGCCGAACTCATCATGATCGATGTCGATGACAAGCGTCTCAAGATCGCCAGGATATTCGGCGCGACGCATACGATCAATAGCGCGAGCGGAAAGGCCGCGGACAAGGTGAAAGCATTGACCGACGGCAAAGGTGTCGATACGGCGATCGAGGCGGTCGGTGTTCCCGCTACCTTTGTGCTTTTTGCCAGGATATCGTCGCTGCCGGGGGCATCATCGCAAACATCGGAGTGCACGGCAGCAAGGTCGATCTGCACCTGTAGAGATTATGGTCGCACAATATCTCAATTACGACCCGGCTGGTCGACACGGTCACGACGCCGATGCTTCTCAAGACGGTACGATCAAACAGGATCAAGCCTGCCCAATTGATCACGCATCGATTCTCTCTCGATCAAATTCTTAAGGCGTATGATACATTCAACCGTGCCGCGGACACCGGTGCGTTGAAAGTGATCATCGCGGCCTGAATCCTTTGGCGGCGTCGCCGCGCCCACGGCGCCGACATATCTACCGCGCCACGCCATCGTGCGCCCGACCTTCGTGTTTCTCGAACGGCTATGACACGCATGAATCGATCAGGATCGTTATCGGATCAATGCATTGTCATGGCGGACCTGCGCAAAAGGATGCGGCCACCCCGACTAAGCGGGGACCCGCGGACGAACCGCATCCGCCGCCTCGCGACACGTGAGCCAGGCAATGGCGTCGTCGAGCGCCCCGTCGATCGGGCGGGGCAGATAGCCGAGTTCGGTCTCTGCCTTGCGCGTGTCTAGCGGGATCGAGCGCAACGCGATGCGCACCGCCTCGATCGAGACGCGCGGCGTGCGGTGGATCACCTGGCCTTCGAACCATTCGGACGCCGCGCCGATCGCGAGCGCCAGGGAAGCCGGCAGCGCATGCACGGTGGTGCTGCGGCCGCATAGATTGCCGACCCGCCGTACGAGTTCGCGCAAGCTGACGTTCTCGCCGCCGAGGATATAGCGTTCACCCGCCCGGCCGCGTTCTCCGGCCAAGATGAGGCCGATCGCGACATCCCGCACGTCGACCAGGTTGAGCATCGAGTCCAGTACCACCGGCGGCGGTTTGCGCGCGAACAATTCGAGCATCCGCGTCGGTTCGGTAAAATTGTGATCGCCGGGTCCGATCGGAACGGTGGGATTGGCGATAACGACGCGCAATCCGTCGGCCGCGGCCTCGCGCGCGGCCTGCTCGGCCATGAATTTCGATCGCGTATAGGGGCCCGGCATGTCTTCGGCGCGTTGCGGCCTTTTCGTCTCGCCTCTGCGATACGGAAACAGGATCGCCTCAGTGGAGCAGTGGACGATGTTCCGTACCCCCATCTCACGCGCCGCCGCGAGCATAAGCTCGGTGCCGCGTTGGTTCACGCGCTCGAAGTCGGCGGGGTTCGCCGTCCACAGGCGCGAGATCGCCGCCAAGTGATATACGGTATCTACGCCGTCCAGCGCACGCCGCATGTCTCGCGGATCCAGGATCGTCCCCTGGATGAATTCCCCCAGGGGTCCAGGCGGCGGCGGCTGCAGATCCAGGACCCTGACGACATCGTGCCGGTGGCGAAGCGCCGCCACAAGGTGCTGTCCGATGAATCCATTTCCGCCCGTGACCAGGACGCGGCGACGATCGGCGGAAGCCGTTTTGACGCGAGGTTGCAGGGCTATGGATTTCACGTCCGCACTCCAAGGGGGTCCAACCCCGGTGATGAAAAGATTACTACGCTGGCGGGCCGTTCCAACCTCCAATGATCCGGATGCTCTCCGAGTTCAACAGATGGCCCCCCCAGCCCCCGCTCGCCAGCTGCTCCGCCGCCCCGGGCCGGATCAGCAGCCAAGCGGCGGCGAATACGGTGGGAATGACGCTCGGCCAGTCGATGCGCAGCGGCGTCAGTTCCTCCTCGCTGCGCTCGTAAACGCCTGTTCGCATTAGCAAACGCCTGCATTCGCACAAGAGTTCCAGCCGCGACCGCGACTGCATGGCGCATCCCAGCAGGGCCTGCAGAGCAAGATGCGTGCGCACGCCGGCGCGGCCTGGAGCCAGCGGCTCCGGCGAGGCTCCCCGTGTCACCCGCAGGAGCAGGTTCAACAGATCGCAACCGGCGAGCAAAGCGTTCATCGGCTCGACCAGCCGCGGGTTGCAGTCGATGTAGCGGACGTCGTCCCCGCCCGGCGCCAGATAGTCCACCGACAGAGCGCCGTGCCAATCGAGGTGTTTTCCGATGCGCGCCAGATGTTCGCGCACGAGCGGGCGGTCGACGCTTTCCTTCACCGCGTCGCCGCCTCCCGCGCCGCGGGCGATCTGCCGGTAGGCGTGCATGCCGAGCAGCCGGCCGCGATCGAACACTGCCTGCGCATGCTCCACGGGAGCGTCGATGAACTCCTGGGCGACGACGACATCGGTGAACGCACCGTTCCGTGCGAGCTCCTCGACCGCGACCGCAAGCTCGCGCGGCTCCTTGACCGGCCACACCATCCGGCTCGCCGTGCCGGTCGCGGCTTTCAGGATCAGCGGGAAGCGATCGAGCGCCAGCACGTCCTCCCGCATCCCGATGAGTAGCGTGCGCGGCTGCGGCAGGTCGAGTCTGTCCAGGAGCCGGCTGAAGGAGGCCTTGCTGTGCGCCTGCTGATAGGCGTCGTGCGATGGCAAAGCGACGGCGACATGATTTTCGATTTCCCGGCGCATTTTCGAAAGCGCATATCCCTGCTCATGGATCGGCAACAGCACGTCGAAGCGCTGCTTCGCCAGAAGCGCCAGCACGAAGGTGACATAGCCGGCCGGATCGGCGCCCAGGCCCGGGCAACGGTGAAACCGCCGCACGAACCGCGAGAAGCGTCCGAGGCAGCGCGGATCCGGATCGCACACCTCGACATGATGCCCCTGCATCCCGAGAATCGTGATCGCCTCCCGCGCCGACGTGCTCGATCCTTCGGACAACAGGATCCGTAGCGGCGAAGTTTCTGCCTCACCATGTCGCAGCGCGGACGGCGCCGCGCCCGGCGAAACCTCCTGGCACAACCCGAAAAGCGGACGCCGCATCTCCTCGATTGTCACGGCGCAAAGGCCCGATAGAGCGTCCCCGGAAATGGATAGCATATCACAATCCCTTCATGGCGGGAGCGCCGTCCCCGGCACCGGCTCCGAGTTGGCCGTTCTGACGCAGTTCTACTCTGCACCGCACCGCTTCCTCGAAGTCTCCAAGCTCTTTTGGCCATACCTGCCCGGAATAATTTTCGTACCTTCATCGGTTCGGCGGTGCGCAACCAACCGCCATGTATTGATTCCGATCAAAGCTGGAAGGCTGCGCTCTCATAGTGAAGTAGCAACCAATTGCGACCGCGCCCTTTGACTGCGATCTGGAACTTGCTGCTCTCGATGTGAAAAGACTGCACACGCTGATATTCCCGTGCCGCCGCATCCTCTCCGGCTGGCTCAAATCCGAAGCAAATGAGCCGATCAACGTCCACCCGACGCACTGGCGCGAATCGATGGATTAAGCCTGCTTCTGCTTCTGCCTCGACGGCGCCTTGACACACATCAATAAGATGAGCCGCGTTATGGTATCTGCTAAATTCACCTCTTTGCTGTGGGAATAACAATGCGGATTGCAAGCTCATCGTTATTTTTTACATTGACGCTGATCTTTACCTTGGGACCGGTACACCGCATGGAAGCTGCCAACGTCGGGCAAGGCCGACACCTGGCGCGACTCTATTGCGCGGGATGTCACGCAATCGACAAGGTCAGCCCCAGCCCGCTTCGGATTGCGCCGCCATTTCGCAACCTGCATCAACGCTATCCGGTCGAGACGCTCGAGGAGGCATTGGCTGAAGGAATCATAACCGGGCATCCGAGTATGCCGCAATTCCAGTTCGAAGCCGATCAGATCAACGATTTTATCGCATTTCTTAAATCCCTGGAATGATCCGTACTGTCTCGTTACGAGGCGAGCATGACGCATATTCAAGTCTGCCCATAAGCGCGCGCAAATTCGAAGCGGTTAAGCGCGAAAGACATCGATACGTGGTTGCATAATGAAGGGAGCGGATCTTGGATCGATAACGGTCTTATCGCGCCACGATTTGCGCGGCAAATAGTGACCGGGAAAGCTGGCCGCAAATCCTGCGAAGAAGGCCTGCCGCCGCGCTCTCATGGTCTTGGTCTCATGGTCTTGGTTTTGCAGCCGGCTCGAAGACCTGGTTGCTGAACGGAGAGGACGTCGGAATCTTGATCACGATGAATCCGCGGCCGATCGCCTGATGGCAACCGTTGCATGCCGCCGTCAATTCATTGAAAGCGGTCGCGAACTTCTTGGGATCTTTGTTCCGGATGGCCTCCTCAAGCCGCTGAACCGGTTCTGCCACGATCGTCATATCGGTAACCGGAATCCCCGGATAGAGCGTCGCCGCGTCCTGAAAACTTTCTTTGATCTGATCGAGCTCATAGGCAGCGAGTTCCCAGTTCCGCAGCTTGCCCGCGAACGACAGCTTGAAGTGGCGAAGCTGCGTCGCTCCCATGATATCGCCGAGATGCGGAATATAGTTCGTACTTGATAGTCTGCCCGGAGACTGCGCGACAGCGAGCGATGTCAGGATCGCTCCTACGCACGAGACGGCGATCAGCATGCGAGAATTCATTTCACACTCCCGTCCTGCCAAATGGCCTGCTGTTGCATGGTCAGCGTCCGCCAAGTCGTCTACCGCATGCAAGTCCCGTCATGGTCCTTTGTGATCGATGCCATCGTTGCATTCCCTTTGATCCAGGCCCCCTTTCAGGTTATCCAGCTTACGGAATCGGTTCGCCACGATGCTGATCTGGATCAAAGAAGCGCAACGCCGATCCCGGCCGCCCGCAGACCCGCAATCCTCACGTCCCATTTGATCTAGGCCGTTGAACGAGGCCTATAGCGCCTTAACGGTCCACGCGATCATGTCCTTGGCGATCCGTTCAAACGCCTCGTTGAACGCCGCGCTGGCTGTAGCCGGTTCGATCCTGTCCAGCTTCTCCGCTTCCTGAAACAATCGCGCTGCAATCACCTTGCCATTCTTGTTCAGTATTCGCGCCGACAATCCGATCTCCGCGACCGGTTCCGGATCGGTCGTGATCTGAAAGCGCCTGACATCGATCAGGAGTTGATAATCCGCCTGCACGCCATCCATTGAGCGCAGGGGCGCATGGGCGATGTCGTAATTTTCGAAACTCTCGAGCAACCTTACCTGCAGCAGCTTCGGAATGCTGTCGGCCCACATCGCCCCGGCGAAATCCGGATACTCCTTGGCCGGCGAAAACAGGAAACGCTGCGTATCGAGCTTGATCACCGCAGTCGGCTCCGGAATGACGAGCCCACTCTTGAGAGTCCGGTCGGGCGGGCGGGGAAAACCGCTTGCTGCACGGAGGTCGTAAGTGATTTTCTGTGCCGGTGGCGCTCCTCCGCCTGTCATGCGCTCAAGACCGGCCACGATGCCGTCGAGCTTGCCGGTGTTCCGGGCCAGTCCTTCGGAGAAGACCTGTAGATTTGCAATGGTGGTTTTTATCGGTTCCGCATTTTCCGCCAGCACGGCATCGACATGCCGCAACGCATCGCGCGCAGCCTGTGTCATGCTTTGGCCCGCCCCGGACTCGGCGATCAATGTCGGCACCGGACCGGATGCGCCGAGCAGCTGACCGCCTTCCAGCGCAATGACCGGGACACCGGTCAGGCCCTGAAATTCGAGGCCGACCTTGGTGTCGGGCCGTACCGGCGTCATCGACGTAACGGCGATCGACGCGTCGACACGGCGCGGATTGTCCGGCGCGAGACTGAGTTCAGTCACTTCGCCAACACGAATACCATTGAAGAGGACTGCCGCACCGACCAGAAGGCCAGGAACTGAGCCCTCGAATTGCACGTGATAGGTGGTTCGCGGACCGAGACCGCCGGTGTTGTGAAGCCAATAGACGAAGCCGAACACCGCGGCGATGGCGGCCAGCACGAAGGCGCCGATGATCACAAAGGGAGCACGGGTTTCCATCGCTCAACTCGCTTTCGGTTGCAGCATCAGCGAACGCTTGCCATGGAAGTAGGCTCGCACCCACGGATGGCCGGATTGGAGCAGCTCGCGCATCGGCCCGATGGCAACAATTTTGCCGTCCGCCAGCGCCGCGACGCGATCGCAGACCGTATTCAGACTGGCGAGATCATGGGTCACCATGAACACCGTCAGGCCCAGGGTCTTCTGCAATGTCTTGATCAGGGTATCGAAGTCGCCCGCCGCGATGGGATCGAGGCCGGAGGTCGGCTCATCGAGAAAGACGATCGCCGGGTCGAGCGCCAGCGCCCGCGCCAGCGCCACGCGCTTGGTCATGCCGCCCGACAGTTCGGAGGGGAACTTGTCGCCGTCCTCCGGAGTCAGGCCGACCATTTCCAGCTTGGCCGTAGCGATTTCATCCAGCAGCGCATCCGACAGCACAAGATTCTCACGCAACGGAAACTGGATATTCTGCCGCGCGGTCAGCGAGGAGAACAGCGCTCCCTGCTGGAACAGAATGCCCCATTTGCCGGCGACCCTCTGGGTTCCAACGTCGTGGGTTGAGCCGATCCTGACGCCCATGACCTCGATCTCACCGCTCCGTCGCGGGATCAGGCCGATGATGGTGCGCATCAGCACCGATTTGCCTCCGCCCGAGGCGCCGACCAGGCCGAGGATTTCGCCACGGCGCACATCAAGCGAGAGATGATCGATGACGACGCGGCGCCCGAAACCGACGACGATGTCGTTGACCCGAATTGCGAACTCAGCCGATGCATCCATCGCTACATTCCAATCGACGCGAAGAACACCGCGAACAATCCATCCAGCACGATCACCAGGAAGATCGACTTCACCACAGAGGTTGTCGTCCGCTTGCCCAGCGACTCGGCGCTGCCCTTGACGCGCAGGCCCTCGCTGCAAGCCACGATGCCGATCACCAGGGCCATGAAGGGCGCCTTGATCA
>CAZOOO010000065.1:0-14085 GCA_964581435.1 uncultured Hyphomicrobiales bacterium
CGTGGGACGAACACGGCACGCGCAAGGTATGGCCCTTGATCGCGATGTCGCGAGGCCTGCACGGCGCGCCGCCTGTCATGAGCGCCCAACCCTTGTCGAGGGCCGCTTCGGCCCTGGCGTCGGCGGGCGTCAGCCACATCGTGACGCCTGCCAGCTTTTCCATGCGGAAGTCGGTGCGCGCATCGAGGCGCAGCACCTCCATGCGCTCCTCGATCTGCTCGATGAACGGCAGGAACAGCACGCGGTTGAGGCCGCCTTCGTAGAGGTCCTGGGGCGGGACGTTGGATGTCGCCACCACCACCGTGCCGAGTTCGAACAGCCGCGCGAACAGGCGGCCCAGGATCATGGCGTCGGCGATATCGGTGACATGGAATTCATCGAAGCACAACAGCCACGCCTGCTCGAAGATCGATGTCGCGGTGAGTTGCATGACGTCGGTATCGGCCGTCTCACCCCGCGCGATGCCTTGGCGAAAGGCGAAGATGCGCTCGTGAACGTCGGCCATGAATTCATGGAAGTGGGCGCGGCGCTTGTGGGCGACCTGGCTCTCCTGGAAGAACAGGTCCATCAGCATCGACTTGCCGCGCCCGACGTCGCCGTAGATGTAAAGACCTTTCGGAGGAGGCGGGTGGTCGGGATGGAAGAGCTTGTCGAGGAAACCCTCCTTGCCCGCGGGCTTGTGGATCGTGAGCCGCTCGTCCAGCGCGGCAAGGGCTTCCACCGCCCGCGCCTGCGCGGCGTCCGCCTCGATCGCGCCCGAGGTGACGAGGGCCTGATAGCGATCCCGGAACGATGTGGGCGACGTTGAAAGCATCGGTCAGCTTACGACTCCTGAAGGGGCGGAAATGCAAGTCGTGAATCCGGTTGAACCCCCTGCGATCATGCGCTGAGCGCGTAGGAGTCCTCGACAATGTAAGGGCCGCCGCCGACCGAGGCGCGCGAGGAGAACAGCACGAAGCGCTCGGCGGTGAATACGGTGGTCGGGAAATAGCCCCGAATCGACAGATAGTTCGCGACGTCCTGATTCGACGTATCACGCAAGCGCGCCAGCGTGACATGCGGCGTGAACTTGCGCCCCTCGGGACCCATCCCGCACCGCTGCATCAGCCGTTCAACCTCGGCCTGCAATTCGACCAGGGGCCCGCTCGGTTCCACCGAGGCGACCACGGCGCGCGGTTTCTTGCCGCCGAAACTCGACAGTCCCCGCAGCGTCACCTCGAAAGGCTTTCGGTTGACCCGCAGCAGGACCGATGCGATCTCGTTGGCTGAGGCGCCGTCGATATCGCCGATAAAGCGGAGCGTGAGGTGATAGTTCTCCGGATCGATCCAGCGGGCACCCGGCAGACCGCCGCGCAGACCGGAGAGGGTACGGCAGATTTCGGGCGGTATTTCCAGCCCGGTGAACAAACGCGGCATCGCAAAACCCTCGATGCTTGGCTTCGGTTCCGGCATGCGGCGGGCCGGAACCGAGCCTCGCCGGTCCGACGGCGAATCACAGGTGCCGTTCTATCGTAGTTCCGTGACGGTGCAAGCACGAGGCCCTTGGGCGCGGGGATGCTGTTCTCAACCGCTCCCCGCGGGAATGGCGCCGAGGAAGGCTTCGACGGCGGGCAGGATATTCCTGACGATCATCGTCACGCCAGCCGCCGTCGGATGCATTCCGTCCGCCTGGTTGAGTTCGGTGTTGGCCGCGACGCCGTCGAGAAAGAACGGATAGAGCGGCACGCCATGTTTTTTCGCGAGATCGGGAAAGATTGCGTTGAATTGAGCGGCGTACTCGTTGCCGTAATTGGGCGGCGCGACCATGCCGCATAGCAGGACCGCGACATTGCGCGCCTTCAGGCGTTTGAGGATTTCGTCCAGCGCGGCGCGCGTCACCTTGGGATCGAGGCCGCGCAGGGCATCGTTGGCGCCGAGTTCGAGGATCACGCCCTGCGTGCCGGCCGGAATGGACCAGTCGAGCCGGTCGAGACCGCCGGACGCGGTGTCGCCGGACACGCCGGCATTGGCGATCGCGACGTTCATGCCCTTGTCTCTTAACGACTTTTCCAGTTTCGCGGGAAATGCGTCGGTGGCGGGAAGTCCGAGGCCGGCGCTTAGGGAATCGCCGAGCACCACGATCCTGACGGGGTCGTCGGACGCTCGCGCCGGTGCTCCGATGGCTCCGATGACGAGGCCGGTGCCGACCAGCAGCCACGCAAACCTGCGCGTCAGCCTCTCGACCACTGAAAAAGAAATGCCATATGAGCCGGCGAGGCGGTTCACGAAGTCTCCGTCATCCTGTTTCAGGTGCTCCCGCGATTTTCTGAACCGAGGCATCCTGAAGCAGGTTTCCAGTGCCCTTCTGAATCCGAAGTTCGCTCGGAACGGTGCGGCAGGATAGGCGAACACAGGATTTAGGACAGGCATGGACAATCTCATCGAACGCTCGTCTCCGGCCCGTTATTCCGAAATTCCGGATGCCATCGCCGTTTCCGATGCCATCGCCATTTCCAATGTCAATCTCACGCTCGGCAGCGGCGCTGCGCGGGTCCACATCCTGAAAGACATCAGCCTCCGCATTGCCCGCGCCGAAGCGATCGGCTTGATCGGTCCGTCCGGGTCGGGGAAATCCACCCTGCTCATGGTCATGGCGGGATTGGAGCGTCCCGACAGCGGAGAAGTGGTTGTCGATGGCGCCCATTTCAATGCTCTCGACGAAGACGGTCTGGCGCGGTTTCGCGGACGCCGCGTGGGCATTGTGTTCCAGTCCTTTCATCTGATCCCGACCATGACGGCGCTGGAGAATGTCGCCGTGCCGCTTGAACTCGCCGGCGTCGCGGATGCATCAGTACGCGCGGCGAGCGAACTGGAGGCGGTCGGTCTCGGCGGGCGGCTGCATCATTATCCGGCGCAGCTGTCGGGCGGCGAGCAGCAGCGCGTGGCGCTGGCGCGGGCGTTCGCGCCCGATCCGGCTATCCTCGCCGCCGACGAACCGACCGGCAACCTGGATGAAGCGACCGGCCAGCAGATCGTCGACCTGCTGTTCGCCAAGCATGCCGAGCGCGGCATGACGCTGGTGCTGGTGACTCACGATACCGCGCTCGCGCAACGCTGCGACCGCGTGGTGAAGCTCCGCTCGGGACGCATCGACGGGGCAGGTCGATGAACCTGGTTCGGTCCGTATTATTCATGGTTTCGGGGATCGCGGGTTTCATTCTCGCCCGATATGCAATGGCGCACCGGCGATGACGGCGAAGATGACCCGCGCGCCGTTTCTTCCCCTGCGCCTGGCGTTGCGCGAGCTGCGTGGCGGGCTGCGTGGTTTCCATGTCTTCATCGCCTGCATCGCGCTCGGCGTCATGGCGATTGCCGGCGTCGGCTCGGTGGCGTCGAGCCTGTCGGACGGGTTGGCGCGCGAGGGCCGCACGCTGCTCGGCGGCGACGTGTCGTTTTCGTTGATCCAGCGCGAAGCCAGGCCGGACGAGATCGCCTTCCTGCGCGCCCGGGGCGAGGTCTCGGTCGCGGCGACGCTGCGCGCGATGGCGCGTGCGCCGGACGGCAGGCTGGCGCTGGTCGAATTGAAGGCGGTCGATCGGGCCTATCCCATGCTCGGCGCGCTGGCACTCGAGCCGGACATCTCGATGTCCGATCTGCTCACCGAGCGTGACGGGGTATTCGGCGCGGCCGCCGACCCGACCCTGCTGGCGCGGCTGGATCTTAACGTCGGCGATCATGTGACGGTCGGCGGCGCCACCTTCGAGATCCGCAGCGCGGTTGATGCCGAGCCCGACAAGCTGGCGGGCGGTCTTGGGCTCGGCCCGCGCTTCCTCGTCGGCATTGAAGGTCTGCGCGCCACCACCTTGCTGCAACCCGGCAGCCTGGTGCGCTGGATCTACCGCGTCCGGCTTGCCAGCAATGGTGCGGATGACAGGGCGGCGACGGCGTTGGTCGACGCCGCGCGGGCGGCGCTGCCGGAGGCCGGCTGGGACATCCGCAGCCGCAACAACGCCTCGCCGCAACTTGAGCGGTCCATCTCGCGGTTCACGCAGTACTTGACCCTGGTCGGGCTCGCCGCCTTGCTCGTAGGGGGCGTCGGCGTCGGCAATGCCGTCAAGAGTCACATCGACCGGCGACGCGACGTCATTGCGACGTTCAAGGCAGTGGGCGCGACCGGACGCGACGTGTTTGCGATCTATCTGACGCAGATCATGGTGTTGGCCGCTCTCGGCTCGCTTGCCGGCCTGATGATCGGCGCGGCGCTGCCTTTCATCATTGTCGGCGCCTTCGGCCATCTGCTGCCGTTGCCGGTCGTACCAATGCTGCACCCCGATGAACTGGCGGTCTCGGCGGTATATGGCCTGTTGACGGCGCTGGCGTTCGGCATGTGGCCGCTGGCGCGGGTTCATGACATTCCGGTCGCGGCCTTGTTTCGCGACAACGTCGCAAACGAGGCTCGCCGGCCGCCGGCCCGCTACCTTGTCCTGATAGGGCTCCTGATCGCAACACTGGCCGGGATCGCCATCGGTCTTGCCTACGACAAGCGCGTGGCTCTGGTGTTCGTGGCGGCGTCGGCGATTGTGTTTGCGTTGTTGCGCGGCATCGCCTCGGGACTGATGGCGCTTGCGCGGCGGCTGCCGCGGTCCCGGATCACCATGGTGCGGCTTGCGATTTCAAACATCCATCGTCCGGGAACGCTGACGCCGTCCGTGGTGCTTTCGCTCGGCCTCGGCCTCGCGGTTCTGGTCACGATCACCCAGATCGACGGCAATCTGCGGCGGCAGTTCCTGGCGGCGCTGCCGGAGCGCGCTCCTTCGTTGTACTTCATCGACATCCCGTCCTCGGTAGCGGATCGGTTCGACGAATTTCTCAAGCGGCTGACTCCGCGGGCTATCGTGGAGGACGTGCCGATGCTGCGCGGACGCATCGTCGCGGCGCGCGGCGTCAAGGCCGAAGAACTGAAATCCTCCCGCGACGTCCAATGGGTGCTGCAAAGCGACCGCGGCCTGACCTACACCGGCGAGGTGCCGAAGGGATCGAAGGTGGTCGAGGGCGAGTGGTGGGGACCGGACTATGACGGGCCGCCGCTGGTGTCGTTCGAGAAGAAGCTTGCCGACGGGCTTGGACTCAAGATCGGCGACACCGTCGTCGTGAACGTGCTCGGTCGCGACATCACGGCCACGATCAGCAACATGCGCAGCGTCGACTGGCAGAGCCTCGGCATCAATTTCGTGCTGGTGTTCTCGCCCAATGCCTTTCGCGGCGCGCCCCACACCCATATCGCGACCCTGACCGAAATGCATGACAGCCCTGCGAAAGATGCGGCGATCATCAAGGCCGTGGCCGACGCCTTCCCGATGGTGACGAGCGTGCGGGTCCGCGAGGCCCTCGAAACCATCGGGACGGTCGTCACCAACCTGGTGCTGGCGATCCGCGGCGCCAGCGCCGTCACCCTGATCTCGGCGATCTTCGTCCTTGGCGGCGCGCTCGCCGCCGGCCATCGCCACCGGGTCTATGACGCGGTGATTCTGAAAACCCTCGGCGCCACGAGGTTGCGGCTGCTCGTCGCTTATACGCTGGAGTACCTGATGATCGGTGCTGCCACCGCGGTGTTCGGCATGGCGGCCGGTTCGCTTGCCGCGTGGCTGATCGTGACGCGGTTGATGACGCTTGGTTTCGAATGGCAGGCCGGCAGCGCGGCCATCGTGGTAGGTGCCGCGCTGATCGTCACGGTCGCGCTGGGGCTGGCCGGCACGCTGATGGCGCTCAACCAGAAACCGGCCTCGGTGTTGCGGAATTTATGACAATATGTAGCGGATATCATGGCGAGCCTTGTCCATGACGCCCGCCATGAGGCGGGGTCGAAGGTTGCCTCTTGCGGATTCGGTGCTTTTGGCGCATCGGTCCCCGGCGTATGATGTCGATATCCTGATCCTGAGGGCGACATTCAGCCGCGCATGGAAGCTTGCGCCGATTGTGTTAGTTTCCCACATACAGCTTGGGTCGGACACTGGTCTGATGACCAAAAATCAATATCAGCAGGCTAGCGTATCCGAGACAGATTCGTACTGGTGCGTATCCATGCGGCGCCAGATAACCACGGGAATTCGACCATGTCGGACTTAGACCGTAACTATGCCTCTCCGCTTGGCCGGGCCGCCGGGCGCGTCGATACCGCGGCCGTCGACGCCGGTCTGCGGTCCTATATGCTCAAGATCTACAATTATATGTCGATCGGCCTCGCCATCACGGGTCTGGCCGCGCTCGGCGTTTACATGTTGGCTGTGACGGGCGACGCTTCCCTTGCCGCTAAATCGACGACGGGAGCTTCACTCGCGCTGAAGGCTGGACAATACCTGACGCCGTTCGGCGTTGCGTTATTCGTCAGCCCCCTGAAGTGGGTGTTTATGCTCGCGCCCTTGGCGATGGTGTTCGTGATTTCGTTCGGCATCAACCGGCTGAAGCCCGCGACCGCGCAGATGCTGTTCTGGGCGTTCTCGGCGCTGATGGGCGTGTCGCTGTCGTCGATCTTTCTGGTGTACACCCACACCTCGATCGTGCGGGTGTTCTTCATCACCGCGGCTTCGTTCGGCGCGCTGAGCCTGTTCGGCTACACCACCAAACGTAACATGACCGGCCTCGGCTCATTCCTGTTCATGGGCCTGATCGGCGTAATCATCGCGAGCCTCGTGAACCTCTTCATCGCCAGCTCGGCGTTGCAGTTCGTGGTGTCGGTGGCCGGCGTGCTGGTGTTTGCGGGCCTCACCGCGTGGGACACCCAGCGGCTGAAGAACGACTACATCTACGGTTATGCGTCGCAGGGCGGCGAAATCGCGGAACGTGCGGCGATTACCGGCGCGCTGTCGCTCTACCTGAACTTCATCAACCTGTTCACGCTGCTGTTGCAGCTGCTGGGACAGCGCGAATAGGCAGAATTTTGAAAACCGGCCTCCCGGCTTTCTGATCGGCTCCTGCCGCGATGAACGGATGATTTAGTAAGTGAAGCCCCGGCTTTGGCCGGGGCTTTTCGTTGTGCCGGGATACCGTCAGGCACCGGACTCGAACGATGTCCGCGTCCGCTTATATATCCCTCATGCGCCCGCATGATATCCTGATGCCCGATGCCGCCGGATTGTTCTGCAAGCCCGGCGGCTTCCATATCGATCCGGTGCGGCCTGTGGACCGCGCGATCGTCACCCATGGCCATTCCGATCACGCCCGGCCAGGCCATGGGGCGGTGCTGGCGACGCCGGAAACGCTCGACATCATGCGGCTGCGCTACGGAGATGATTTCGCGGGCTCCACGCAGGCGATCTCCTATGGGCAGGAGATCAGGCTGGGCGATGTCTCGATCATGTTCCATCCCGCGGGGCACGTGATGGGTTCCGCGCAGATCGCGGTCACGCGCGGCGGCGTCCGGATCGTCGTCTCCGGCGACTACAAGGATGTGCGTGACCCGACCTGCACGTCGTTCGAGGTGGTTCCGTGTGATGTCTTCGTCACCGAGGCCACTTTCGGACTGCCGGTGTTCCGTCATGGCGATCCGGCCTCGGAAACAGGCAAGCTCTTGGCTTCGGTCGCGCTGTTTCCGGAACGTGCGCATCTGGTGGGTGCTTATTCGCTCGGCAAGGCGCAGCGCGTGATCGCGCTGGTCCGCGAGGCCGGTTACGACGCGCCGATCCATCTGCACGGCGCGATGACCAAAATTATGCACTACTATCAAAGCCGCGGCATCGCGCTTGGCGACCTGAGGCCGGTCAGGGGGATGAAGAAGGCTGATCTTGCCGGCACCGTCACCCTGGCGCCGCCCTCGGCCATGGCCGGTCTCTGGACCCGGCGATTTCCCGATCCGGTGAGGGCCTTCGCCTCGGGCTGGATGCGTGTGCGCGCGCGTGCGCGCCAGCGCGGCATCGAACTGCCGCTGGTCATCTCGGATCATGCCGATTGGGCTGGACTGACCCGCACCATCGCCGCGACAGGGGCGGGAGAGATCTGGGTGACCCACGGTCAGGAGGATGCGCTGGTGCGATGGTGCACGACCAAAGGTCTCGTCGCGCGCCCGCTGGCGCTGGTCGGCTACGGCGATGAAGACAACGAGGAGGATGCGGCTGGCTTCTCCGGCGGAGAGTCGGTCTCATGAATCGATTCGCCGAACTTCTCGACCGCCTTGCCTACGAGCCCGGCCGCAACAACAAGCTGCGGCTGATCACGGCGTATTTTCGCGAAACGCCGGACCCGGATCGAGGCTACGCACTGGCCGCGTTCGCCGGCGCGTTGTCGTTCAAACACGCCAAGGCGGGTCTGGTCCGCGACCTGATCGCCGCGCGCGCCGATCCGGTGTTGTTCGCGTTGTCCTATGATTATGTCGGCGATCTTTCCGAGACCGTGGCGCTCATGTGGCCCCAACGGCAAGCTCTTGATGCTCGGTCCGCTCTCTCTTCCGTTCGCGGGGGATGGAACGAGCAGGGGAGCGGCGCGGGCCACGTTCGTAATCCGCCTTCTCCGACCCTCACCGAGGTCGTCACGACGCTGCGCACGCTGGGCAAGGCTGAACTGCCGGCGCAACTCGCACGCTGGCTCGACGAACTGGACGAGACCGGGCGCTGGGCGCTGTTGAAACTCGTCACCGGCGCCATGCGGATCGGCATCTCCGCCAGACTCGCCAAGACCGCCGCCGCCGCGCTCGGCAGCAGAGACGTCCACGACGTCGAATTGATCTGGCCCGGTCTCGCGCCGCCTTACCTCGATCTTTTCGCATGGCTCGGGGGCCGTGGCGACAAACCGGTCAATCGCGTCCCCGCGCCGTTTCGGCCGGTGATGCTGGCGCATGCGATCGAGGACGCCGATTTTGTGCGTCTGGACGCCGCCGATTTCGTTGCCGAGTGGAAATGGGACGGCATCCGGGTGCAGGCGGTGAGCGGCTGCGATGAGCAGGGCAATATCGCGACACGGCTCTATTCGCGCACGGGCGAGGACATCACCCGCAGCTTCCCCGATTTGCTACCCGCGTTGCGGTGCGGGGGCTCTTTCGAAGGGAGGCTCAAAGCCTCGCAAAAGCCGCTTGGCTCTTTTCGGCGGCAGGCTTTCGCCATCGATGGCGAGTTGCTGGTCGTGCGCGACGGACGGGTGCAATCGTTCAACGTCCTGCAACAGAGGCTGAATCGCAAGGCGGTGACGCCCAGGCTGATGAAGGAATTTCCGGTCCACCTGCGAGCCTACGACCTGCTCGAAGACGGCGACAACGATCTGCGTGAGTTGCCGTTCCAGGATCGGCGGCGGCGGCTTGTTGATTTCATCGCAGTCCTCGACGATCCGCGCATCGACCTTTCACCGCAGGTGTCTTTTGCTACCTGGGGCGAACTGATGGCTGCCCGCGCCGATCCGACCGCGGCGGGAGCGGATGCCGACGCCGTCGAAGGCATCATGCTGAAACGCCGTGACGCGCCCTATATGCCGGGGCGCCCCAAGGGTCTGTGGTGGAAATGGAAGCGCGATCCGCGTATAATCGACGCCGTCCTGATGTATGCGCAGCGCGGCCACGGCAAACGCTCGTCCTATTACTCCGACTACACGTTCGGGGTCTGGACCGCTGGAGAGGAGGGCGAGCGGCTGGTGCCCGTCGGCAAGGCTTATTTCGGCTTCACCGATGAGGAACTGCTGCAGATCGACCGTTTCGTCCGCCGCAACACCACCGAGAGTTTCGGCCCGGTGCGCCATGTCCTGCACGAGCCCGATCAGGGACTGGTGCTGGAAATCGCTTTTGAGGGCTTGCAGCGTTCGGCCCGGCACAAATCGGGAGTGGCGATGCGTTTTCCGCGGATCAACCGATTGCGCTGGGACAAGCCGCCGCGTGACGCCGATCGTCTGGAGACTCTGGAGCGGATGCTTGGGGCCGGCGACACGGTTCAGTCCGCGTGAACCGCTCGCATGATCTACCGACGTGTGGACGGTTCGGCGAAAAGATCATGCGCCCTTCAAGTATGGTGAGAGCGCGATCGGTTGTAAAACCGGAATCCGCTTTTGCAGATCGCGTTCTCAAGGACCATTGACGGCAGAACGGTGGTTCCCCATCTGCCTCGCACTGACTATGTTGCGCGGGTCCTTGTGCCCGCAGGAGAGCTTTGATGCCGAACGATGACACCCGGAACTCGCGGGCCACCCACGACAGCCTGTCGCGTTTCCTGGGCGGCTCGCCGCTGGCGGTTGCGTTTCGCCTGATCCTGCTGTCGACGCTGGTCGGCGTCATGCTCGCGGCGATCGGTTTCGACCCCTGGAATATCTTGCAAAGCATTCGTCTGCTGGTCGAACGCGTCTGGGATCTCGGCTTCGATGCGATCAACGGGTTATGGCGTTACTTCCTGCTCGGCGCCGTCATCGTGATCCCGATCTGGCTGCTGTCGCGCTTGTTCGGAGCGCCACGCGGGCGTTAGAGTCTTGCCGTTTCTGACGGAATCAGGAACGGGGCTCTCAGGTTTTGATATGACGCGTTTTCTTCACGCGAGCAGGTTATCCGTCCTCGGGTCAAGTCCGAGGACGTGCTTCGCTTGAAAACACTATAATCGATTGGATCGTAAAATCGCCGAAGATCGAGACGCCTACAATGGCGCGCTCGATCGCAGCGCGTTCGAAGACACCCACGATACCGATTTCTTGCAGTGAGGCGCTCATCCGAGCCCTCCCATGGAACGGGCTCACACCCATGCGGAAAGGCCAAAGCGGGCATCTGACGGCGACGCCCTTGCCGGCTTTCGCATGTCCGGGCGATCAAACCCATGGACCCCATCCCCTGATGGGGAGACTTTCGCGCGTGTGCAATCCGGGCTATGGTTCGGGGCGATCCAAGGACGTCAGTCGGCTTCCATGAAGAGAATTGCCCAATGCGAAGAACGCTGGTTGCTGCGGCTCTCTTCGGGTTCACTGCTTGGGCGATCGTCACGTTTGCTATGATGGTAGCGAAGTGGACCGGCCAAGTGCAGCGAGTCCAGATCCAGCATCACTCACACTCGCCATGGGTGAGCCACAGAGCCTGAGTTGTTTGCACAATGTGCAAAGATTTCTCCGAAGGCTCTTGCTGAGGTCGCCAAAGTCGAGCCTGGCATACGCCATCATCGCTGATCTGGTCGCGGATGATTCTGGCCTCATGGATGTCTTTGCGGGCGAGCCGATATCGGATGCGGTGGTTCCAATGTTCGCGTCTGGAACGGTTTTTGGTCTACCTCCTTTGCACGCCTGTAGCATTTTCGAGCGAAGTACGTCCTCGGGCTTGACCCGAGGACGGATAACCTGCTCGCGTGAAGAAAACGCGTCAAACAAGAGTCTGAGAGCCCGCTTCTGATTCCAGCAGAAGCGGAAAGACCCTCGTCCCGCCCTCCCCGGTGGGCTCCAATTGAATTCAATCGAACCTTCAGGCCCGCTACGGGAAGTCGCGTCTTTGGCAGCGTCCATGAGTATTGCCACGACTAATCGGGCGAGACAGACCCTTCTCACTCTTTGGCTCACCTATCTTGTCGCTCAACAGCACAAACTCTCTCTTGAAATGATAGCTATCCGGGATATGAGGCGCGAAGTTGCCGCGGGTTTGGCCGTCAATCGCAGCCGTCGCTGGGAGCAATCCCGATGGTCTGGCTCATCTTGGGACTTTCAAAACGGAAAGTCCCAAATTACCGCAGCTCTATGACAGCTCGTTCACTTTGGAGGCGGAGCCGACTCCTGATCAATGGCCTCCACCAGAATAAATTTGATAGAAGGTGACGACAACCTCGACCGCGATCAACAGGACGATAATAAGTTCAAGGTGCAGCGATCGGCGCGTATCGATGATGTCAGCGAGAGTGTTGGCCGTTTCGGCCACTACCGCGAGCTTCCGATTGAGCGCGTCGACGCGCTCCTTAAGTTCGTATTCGTCTTCGAGCCGTGCATAGAGCCGCTCCAGATCTGGACGATCCCACAAAACATCTGGCTTTTCCGCTACCGCAACGCGGCCCGATACCCGGTGCTGTACCAGCAAGGCATTTCCGAGTAATTTCAACATTCCTTTTCGGTTACGCCGAGTACGTCCGTAATCTGCCAACTCTTTCGCAAATGGCTCGATGATCTCGAACACTTTTGCCACTTCGCGTTCGTCATGGGCGAGCACGACACTTTTCGCAAGAACATCGGCAACGATAAGAAACCTCTCGGGCGACAGATCCCGCAACTGAAGCGCACCCCCTGCCTGAACCTGGTCCTCGGGTTCACTAGCGATCGTGACGATCGCAGTTTCCTCCTCAGAACGCACCAACAGGCCATCGATCCGGGGCTCTAACGCTTCCAAAAAGTCGGCTTCATCTTCGGGCGAAAGGCCGATCAGCACCGCGACGCCATAGCGAAACAAAACAGCGACACGAGCCTCACCAAGCCGGATCGCGAGGGGGAGGGTTGAAAGCACTTCGCCCTCGAATCCCACCGTATTGATCCGGTCTCCAACATACAGGGCATGTGCGGTGATCCGCGCACCTGTTTCCGCAGAAAAATTTGTCGGTGTATTCACCACCCATCGTCTCCGCTCGCCATATTTTTTCCTTCGTCTCACGAAGGACCAAGCATATCATCGAGAGCGATCATGACGGGCATAAAATGAGGGGCGCCGTGAGGCAAACCGATGTCTCTCGCACCAAGTGCGGAGCCGGTTTCCGGCGACGAGAACCGGGTCGTCGCCCAATCAAGGCGGCGAATTCCGCTGTCAGATCTGTAGTGAGGTCTTGGAAGTCTTCAATGGTGCCGAAGCGTTCGTCGCCTAGCGTAAGGCGGCGATCTCCGGATGATTCGTGACGGCCGGATCTCATGCCGGAATAGAGCTGTGCCTTACCTTGGAATCGTCCCTCCGACCTGACCGGACGGGGACCAGAAAGTTTCAACGACATTGATGCCCCAATCGGCCTTCCATGAAGGAATTGCAGCGTCTCGCTCGGCCATGGAATCGTAAAACTCTCCGTCGACCCACGATCCATCGGTCAGCCTCACGAATATGCCAAATATCGGCTTGCCAGTCGAAGTATCAATGTCGTCGTAAAGATCCAGGCGTTGCGGTTGCGGCGTCGCCAGTACTCTTTTTTGAAAAGGGATTACGTTGGACATCCTGTTGCTTTCCGTATAGCTGCCCGGTCGAGTGAAGGTCTCCCGTGCGCGCTCGTCATCGGCCTTGGACTGCCGCCGCCGGGCCGCCACCCGTTTTGGTCATATCTTTCGGGGCTCGAGGCATCGCGAACCCACATGCGATGCAAATGTAATGGTCAACCGGGTAAATCGGGAGTCTTGTCTTGAGCGTGATTGGCTGGTTCGAGCGGAGTCTACCGCAGACCGCAAAGAGCGTAGCCGATGTCACGCGTGTCGCGAAAGCTCGGAAAATCCCGCTCGACCATCAGCGCGAGGCGTCAACAGAAGATGCTCAGCCGTTCGGCTGACGAATGGGGGCGAGATAGATCAATTCCTTGCCAGGGCCGCGATGTTGTGGCTGACCTTGAGCGATCTGGCAGTTGCGGGGCGCGTGGCGAAGGCGGCGCTGGTACCGCTGCGATGATGTGGTTGCTGTACGTGGCGTGCTGGACGGCTCTAATCTGGCTTCCATGATCGCGGCATCATAGAGGTGCGCGAATGCCGGGTCCGCGTCAAGCGAACGGTGATGGGTTCGTGACTACGCCAATCATCTATGCCAGACGCGTGGAGGCGCAAATGCCTAGCCTATTGATCACACTGCCGCACAATGTAGCAGAGATCGAAGTGTCAGCGGCAACCGCGGTTGTTGTCCGACCGCAGTTTTTCTTTTGAGTTTTCTTCGCTGCCATGCAGATTCCTGATTAGCAAGAATGATCTGAACGACGCGCTCCCTGCCGAAGTTGATCTTCGATCATGGCGCATGATTCACACGACAGCCTGCCAGAAGGGTTTAACGGCGATGGTGAACCAAGCGTCACCGCCGCCGATGGTTTATGAATTATCTTGGCGCCGGATATGACGCTATTGGAGTGGATTTTACATTAGCAACCCAGATTGCAAAGAACGCGAGAAGCGAAAGTAAAATACAAAACACCACAAGAGCGGGATGAGGAAAAGAGAGCAGAGGGTTTG
>CAZOOO010000066.1:0-13950 GCA_964581435.1 uncultured Hyphomicrobiales bacterium
GCGCGGAGCTTGCCCGGCTGGCCCAGCAGCGAATAGCGCGTCTCCAGTTCCAGCACATACTCGCCGCGCTGGAACAGGCGGGTATCGAAACTGTTGGCGTTCGATTCCGAATTCATCAGGAAGTAGCCGCCGCGCAACGCCCATTGTTTCTGATTGAGTTCTGCGGTGACGCCGTAACTCAACCCGAGCTTGTCGGCGGCATAGTCGAACGCGCCCGGCGCCCACAGCGACCAGTTCATGAAATCCGTGCGGGTGTCCTTGGCATAGGCGTTGCCGTCGAACATGTCGACCACCGCGAATTTGCCGGCTTGCAGCGTCAGCCGCGAGATATCGGTTTTGTCCGACAACTGGGTTGGTCCGTTGGCCAGTTCTTCCTGCTCGCCGCCGAGGCCGAAGGTCTGGCGCACGAACAGCCGCGAGGTGTTGTAGCGTGGATAGGGGAAGTTGGACTTTTGCGCCTCGCCGCTCGGAAAACCCGCCACGCCAACGGTATCGCTGAGGCCGAAGCCCTGAAGCAGATCGGGATTGTAATAGACTTCACCGCCGTCCCAGACCCGCGCGTTCAGAAACAGGCTGTTGCTCCAGGTTGCCTGATACTGCGCGGCGGGTGTCAGGCTGTTGGCGCCGCTATAGGGTGCGCGGAACGCCGGATAGCCCTGACCGAGATAGGTCGTCTGGCCGTGAATCTCCCAGCGATCCGATTCGGGATCGGTGAGCGAGGCCGCCGACGGGTTCGCGCCGGCCGCGTTCAGGGAGAGCTTGCGGTTGAGGCCGACGCGGATCGACTGAAAATCCATGGTCGTTGCGTATTGCGCGGCCGATGGAAACTGAACGTTCGCGTTGTCGAACCGGTAGACGAGATATTCGATTCGTGCGCTCCAGTGCGGCGCAAAGGCGTATTCAAGCCCCGCGCCGGCGACCCAGCCGAAGCGGTTGTCCAGCGTCTTCTCCTGATCGCCCGAGGGGAGGTTGTTCAGATAGCGTTCGCCTGTGAAGGCGAGGCCGCCGGTGGCATAGGCAAGCCAGGGGCCCGCGGCATAGCCGAACCGCGCGCGCGCCGTTCCGATGAACTCCCATTGGTGCATGATGTCGGAGCGCCCGGCGGCAAGCGACGAGACGATCGAATTGGACTCGATGTAGTTCGGGAACGAGACGTCGGCTTCGACGCCGAGCAGAAGTCCCGAAGGAAGCCGGACATTGAAGCCCGCCTGACCGCCGCCGATCTGCCCGCCTAAAGCGTTGCGGCCGGCGGTCGGCGCGGGGTCGGTGTGTGTCGCGGCCGATCGGCCGCCGCCGAACCCGGCATGGGCGCCGAAATAGAGGCCCGACCAGTCGATCGCGGTCAGGGGAGGAGTCGCCTTGACCGCAGGAAAGTCTGCCGCCAGCGCAAACCCCTTCTGCGCCAGCAGGCTTATCGCAAGGCCGGCGAGGGTGCATGTCACACGCCGCAGCACCTGCATCAGCCTGAACTGACCGGATCTGTTCAACTGCACCCCTGTCACATGTTCCCCCGGGGCGAGCCCGCACGATTCCGATTGGATTTTGCTGAATACCGCCGCAATTCGCTTCGGGTATTTATTGCGACTGATTTGCAGTAGCAAGTAATTATTGAAGCGGTTCGCGAGCAATACAGCCTCATCAAATCCCATTCGCGCATGACGAAGGTACGACGGAATATGTCGGCCGTTCAGCTCCGATCGCTCGGACCGCCTGTCAGCACCGCCGGATCGAACCTCGCCATGTCGGCCAGCAATTCGCAAAACGCGCGGGCGCCGTGATCGAGCAGCCGCTCGCCGTTCTCCACTGAAGCCTGTGTTGCATCGCCGACGGCGCCGCTGGGGTGAAGGTCCTGGACCTGCCATGCAAAAGGCGCGGGCCGCTGCGTGCCGAGCCAGCGATAGGTCTTCTCGATGGCAATGCTCGCGGGGCTGAAATCGGCAATGCGGTCGCTGCGGACCTGGTCCGGGTAGCGGGCCAGCATGATCGAGGTCTCAATGGCGCCGCCGTGAATGCCGTGGCGCAGCTCCTGCGCATCGAACAGGCCGCCGGGCACGCCGAAGCGCGACCACGCAGTGGAGACCGCGAGCATCCGATGCCGCGCGCGCAAATCCTGCGCCACCATCGACATCGCGGCGCTGTTGCCGCCGTGGCTGGATACCATCACGATCTTTCTGATTCCGCGCCGCGCCGCCTCTTCACCAAGCGCGGTCCAGGCTCTGAGCGCTGCTTCGTTGGACAGCGTCCGGGTGCCTGGAAAATCCATGTGCTCCGTGGAAATGCCGACGGGCTGCACCGGCAGAAAGGTCGCAGGGATATCCTCCGGCAGCAATTCGCGGACCTTTGCGAGGTAGGCCTCCGCGATCAGCACGTCGGTGGTGTGCGGCAGATGCGGCCCGTGCTGCTCGGTGGCCGCCAGGGGCAGCACCGCGATCCAGTTCGCAGCCGTTCCGGGCGGTACGTCGGTCCAGTCGATGGCCAGCCAGTCGAAGGGGGGCGTCCGGATCATCTCGCGCGGCGTTTCATTGAACGGGAATGCAGGTTATAGCGTTGTTTCTGGTGGCATGGACACCATTTCGCGCCAAGATGCGCGTTCAAATCAAAGCCATCATGCCCGCTTCATGGGCCAGAACGATCGAGGAGCCGAAGGATGAGCCTTGCCGTTTCGCTGCGAACGTTGACGGCCGGACTGGTGCTGGCGCTCGGACTCGCCGGATCCGCCGCGGCCGAACCGGCGCTGGACAAGGTCTCCTTCGGCACCAACTGGGTTGCCGAGGGCGAGCACGGCGGCTTCTTTCAGGCCCTGGCCGACGGCACCTACAGAAAGTTCGGTCTGGACGTGACCATCGTTCCGGGCGGCCCGAATACCAACAACCGGGTTCTGCTGGTTGCCGGCAAGCTCGACTTCTTCATGACCGCGAACACCCTTCAGTCGTTCGATGCGGTCGCCAATAACGTGCCTGTCGTGGCGGTGGCTGCGATGTTTCAGAAGGACCCGCAGGTTTTTCTCGCGCACCCTGAATCGAAGGTGGCAAAGATCGAGGACCTGAAGCCGCTTGCTCTGTTCGTCTCCAAGGAAGGCATCGCAAGCTACTTCCAGTGGCTCAAATCCGAGTATGGGTTCAGCGCCGGGACGGTCACGCCCTACACGTTCAATGCGCAGCCCTTTCTCGCCGACAGGAAAAGCGCGATGCAGGGTTACGTGACCTCCGAGCCGTTCGCGGTGGAGAAGCAGGCCGGCTTCAAACCGGCGGTGATCCTGCTCGCGGATGCCGGGTTCGACCCGTACTCGACCCTGATCGAGACCCGCCGTGATCTGATCGAGAACAAGCAGGATCTGGTGCAGCGGTTCGTCGACGCCTCGATCATCGGCTGGTACACCTACCTCTACGGCGACAACACGGCCGGCAACGCCATGATCAAGAAGCTCAATCCCGAAATGACCGACGATCTCCTGGCCTATTCGGTGGCGAAGATGAAAGAGTACGGCATCGTCGATTCGGGCGATTCCTTGCGCGACGGCATCGGCGCCATGACCGATGCGCGCTATGCGAGCTTCTTCGACAAGATGGTGCGGGCCGGCGTGGTGCGCGGGGACATCGATTATCGCAAGGCGTACACGCTGCAATTCGTCAACAAGGGCGTCGGCCTCGATTTGCGGCCCAAGAACTTGCAGATCAAGCGATAGAGCCCGCGACCCGTGACCGAGCCCGCAACAGCGTTGTCCGCGGCCGGCGCGGGCTCGTGCGCCGGAGACGCCGTGAGCTTGAGAGGCGTTACGAAGCGCTACGACCGCGGCGTCGCCGCGCTCGGACCCGTCGATTTCAACGTGCGCAGGGGTGATTTCGTGTCGTTGCTCGGGCCGTCCGGCTGCGGGAAATCGACCGCGCTGCGGATCATCGCCGGATTGAGCGAGCCGACGTCCGGCAGGGTTCGGCTTGCCGGCGGCGGGCGCTCCATCGGCTTCGTGTTTCAGGAGCCGACGCTGATGCCGTGGGCGACCGTGCGCGACAACGTGGCGCTACCGCTGAAACTCTCACGATCGGGGCGTGCCGGAATCGGCGACCAGGTCGAGGTCGCGCTGGCGAGGGTGGGGCTGGCGGAGTTCGCGGCCGCCTATCCGCGCCAATTGTCCGGCGGAATGAAGATGCGGGCCTCGCTCGCCCGTGCGCTTGTCACCGACCCGGATGTTCTCCTGATGGACGAGCCGTTCGCGGCGCTTGACGAGATCACCCGGTTCCGCCTCAACAACGATCTGCTCGCGCTGTGGCGCGGTTTGCGCAAGACCGTTATCTTCGTGACCCATTCGGTGTTCGAGTCGGTCTACCTCTCGCGTCGCGTCGTCGTGATGACGCCGCGTCCGGGCCGCATCTGCGCCGAATACGCCATCGACACCCCGGAGCCGCGGAGCGAGGATTTCAGGACCTCGCCGGAATACGCCGCGTATTGCCGCGAGGTGTCGGCCGCGCTGTCGCGGGCCGTGGCCGGAAGAGCGCTACGCCGATGACGTCATCATCCCCATCGCCATCATCCCTATCGCCGCCTGCCGGCGGCGAGGCTTCGCCGCGCGGTTCGCCCGCGCCGGCGGTGCGCCTGCTGCTGCCGCTCGCGGTGTTGGGCGTTGGCGTTCTCGCGTGGGACGGGCTCGTGCGCATCAACGGGATTCCGCCCTATGTGCTGCCGGGCCCGGGCCTGGTGGCGGCAACGTTGGTGCAGGACTGGCCGATCCTGTGGCACTCGCTGCTGACGACCCTGCTCACCACGATGGAGGGCTTCGCCGCCGCCGCCATCGGCGGTATCGCGCTCGCGTTGCTGTTCAACCAGTCGAAATGGCTGGAGCAGGCGCTGTTGCCTTATGCGATCGTCCTGCAGGTCACGCCGGTGATCGCGATTGCGCCGCTCCTTTTGATCTACCTGCCGCAGCAGACCGCGGTTGTCGTCTGCGCCTGGATCGTCGCCTTCTTTCCGGTGCTGTCGAACACCACGCTCGGCCTCAATTCGGTGGATCGCAATCTCGCCGGACTATTCCGGCTTTATGGCGCATCGCGGATGCAGACGCTGCGATATCTGAAGCTGCCGGCCGCCCTGCCGCACATTCTCGGCGGATTACGCATTGCCGGCGGCTTGTCGCTGATCGGCGCGGTGGTTGCCGAAATCGCGGCCGGTTCGGCCGGCGCCGGCTCGGGCCTTGCCTACCGGATTGCGGAGTCCGGCTACCGGCTCAACATCCCCCGCATGTTCGCGGCGCTGCTGTTGCTCTCCATGGCCGGCGTTGCCATTTATATGTGCCTCGCGGCAGTATCGCATCTGATGCTGCGGCGCTGGCATGAAAGCGCGCTCGGGAAGGAAAAATGATGGCCGCGCCTGTCTTTCCGGACAAAATCGATCGCGGTGCGTTCGCGTGGCGGAAGCGGAGAGCTGTTCTTGCCGCCGTGGCGATACTGATGGCTTGCGGATCGGTTGCTTCGGCGCAGGATACATCCGCCTTGAAGAAGAACATGATCGGGCAATGGGAGTTGTCGACGACCGAACGCAGCAGAACCTGCGTGGTGACGCTCAAGAGCGATCCATCGCCGCAGGGTCTCAAGCTCGATCTCGAGCCGGGCTGTGCGGCGTCGCTGCCGTTCACGAAGGACATTGCGGCCTGGAGCGTCGCGGGCCTCGATATCGTACGCTTGCAGGGCGCGACCGGAGAGCCGGTGATTGATTTCACCGAAGTCGAGAGCGGGATTCTCGAAGGGCGGCGGGAGAATGACGGCATCTATATCCTGCAAAGTCTCGCCGAGGCCCGCTCGCTCGCCCGATCGATGGACCAGATGATCGGCGACTGGGCCTTCGTCCGCGGCAACGGCCAGCCGGTCTGCGGCATCACGCTGACCAATACCGAGGTCCCGCCCGACAATTTCCAGGCCTTCCTAAAACCCAAATGCGACCCGGCGATCGCGAGCTTCAAGCCGGAGGTCTGGCGTCTCGACCACGGTGAAATCCTGCTGATGTCGGCCGCCGGCGAGACCTGGCACTTCCAGGCCGACGACCATGCGCAGTGGCGGCTGGTTCCCGACAGCACCAATCCGCTGATTCTCATGCGGCAGTAACCTTACATCAGCCGCAGCCCTTTCAGGCTGGCGTGGCCGTTCTTGCCGACGATGATGTGGTCATGCACGGAAATCCCGAGCGGCGCCGAAATGTCGATGATCGATCTGGTCATCTGGATGTCGGCTTGCGACGGCGTCGGATCGCCTGAGGGGTGATTATGCACCAGGATGATCGCGGTTGCCGATAGTTCGAGCGCGCGCTTGACGACTTCGCGCGGATAGACCGGGGTGTGATCGACGGTGCCGACCTGCTGCACCTCGTCCGCGATCAACTGGTTGCGCTTGTCGAGGAACAGGATGCGGAACTGCTCCTTGTCGGCGAAGGCCATCGAGGTCCGGCAATAGTCGATCACCGCGGTCCATGACGACAGCATCGTCCGCTGCTTCAATTGCCCCTTGGCGACGCGGCTGGCGGTCGCCGCGATCAGCTTGATCTCGATGATCGCGGCCTCGCCGAGCCCGCTGATCTCGCGGAGCCGGGCGTCGGGCGCATGAACCACCTCGGCGAATGATCCGAACCGGCCGATCAGGGATTTGGCCAGCGGTTTGACGTCGCGGCGGGGCAACGCGCGAAACAGCACCATTTCGAGCAGTTCGTAGTCGCTGAGCGCGTCCGGCCCGGCGTCGCGGAAGCGCTCGCGCAGTCGTTCGCGATGGCCGTGATAGTGCGGCGCTTCTGCGAATCCTGCGGGGTTGTCGGCGTTTGCGGACATTCGATGGAGCGAACCATTCCTAATGGTTAATGGTTCAATTCTAACATTCTCATCCCGTTTCAGCGAGCCTTCTTGCGAATGTCAGAATCGAAGTGACCACCAAATATAAGCGGCTAGATCACGATGATCCTGGATTGAATCGATCCAGGATCATCGTGATCGATTCCAATATTTTGAGACGCGGGATGCGGGCGGAAAACCGCTGCGCACTTTTCCTCATCCCGCTCTAGCGTGGTGGTTCAGAAGTCCGCTTCATTGCCCCATCGAGTCCGTCGAGGTTCAGCCCCCGCCGGCCGGCTTGTCGAGCTGACGCGGCGACAGCGTGAAGATTTCAACCCCTGTCTGGGTCACGCCGACCGAATGCTCGAACTGTGCCGACAGCGAGCGATCGCGCGTTACGGCGGTCCAGCCGTCCGACAGGATTTTCACATGCGGTTTGCCCAGGTTGATCATCGGCTCGATGGTAAAGAACATCCCGGGCCTGAGCCGCACGCCGTCGCCGGGCCGGCCGACATGGATGATGTTCGGTTCGTCGTGGAATATGCGGCCGAGCCCATGGCCACAGAAATCGCGGACAACGCTCATGCCCTGCGGCTCGACGAAGCTCTGGATGGCGTGCCCGATGTCGCCGGTCGTCGCGCCCGGCTTGACCGCCGCGATGCCGCGCATCATCGCTTCATAGGTTATCTCGATCAGCCGTTCGGCCTTGCGCGCAATCGGGCCGACCGCGTACATGCGGCTGGAATCGCCGTACCAACCGTCGACGATAAAAGTGACGTCCACGTTGACGATATCGCCCTCTCTCAGGATGCGGTCGCCGGGCATCCCATGACAGACGACGTGATTGACCGACGTACAAGTCGAGTAGCGATAGCCGCGATACATCAGCGTCGCCGGGTAGGCGCCGTGGCTGAAGGCGAACTCGCGGACAAAATCGTCAATCTGCGAGGTGGGGATACCAGGTTTCACGAGATCGGCGAGTTCGTCGAGACAGCGTGCTGCCAGAGCGCCGGCTTTGCGCATTCCGGCGAAACCGCTCGGTCCGTGCAGCTTGATCTGTCCGGTCTTTCGCAGGGGGGTTTCGGAGGCTTCGACGTAGCTCATCAGGTGATTTGAATCCGGATGAAAGGAAGTTGCTGCCTCCTAATCTAATGGATGGCGCTGTCAGCGCAAGCTGGAGCCTTTCATGCGGTGCTATCGGGCGTTCGGCTTGCTCGCCGCGGCGGGTGACGATTCCGGATCCGTCCGGGCCCCGGCCGGTCGTGGTGCCGCCGTCAGGCTTCGGTGATCGAAACCGGGCAGATCAGGTCGATCATGGGGGTGCTGGCGCATCGCGCGCGGCCCGGAGCACAAATGAGGCCGACCGGCAGAAAATCGATTGGCGTGCCGCGGCAGCGGCGATAAGGATGAAAATGCAAGTGTTTACCGCTTCGGACATCTGATGGCATCCTTGGATTCGGTCAGTCTGGCCATTCTGCTCGGCGCGATTCTGGTCATGGCCGGAATTCTGTCGAGCCTGTTGGCGCTGCGGTTTGGCGCTCCCTTGCTGCTCGTCTTTCTGTTCATCGGCATGTTGGCGGGTGATTCCGGGCCGGGGGGCCTGACGTTCAGCGATATCCAGAGCACCTATCTTGTCGGATCGGCTGCGCTGGCGCTGATTCTGTTCGACGGCGGTCTGAAGACGCGGTTCCAGAACATCCGCACCGTCCTGGCGCCCTCGATGGTGCTCGCCACTCTCGGCGTGCTGCTGACCGCGCTGGTCACGGCGCCGGTCGCCAAATATGCGCTCGATCTCAATTGGACCGAAGCGCTGCTGATCGGCGCGGTCGTCGCCTCCACCGACGCGGCCGCGGTGTTTCTGCTGGTCCACGCGCAAGGGCTGCGGCTGCGCCCGCGCGTCGGTGCGACCCTGGAGGCGGAGTCAGGCACCAACGATCCCTTCGCGGTGTTTCTCACCCTGATGCTGGTGGAACTGATTTCGGTCGGCGACAGTTCAGTCTGGCATGTGGTGATCGAGTTCCTCCGGGAGTCCATGCTGGGCGGCATCGTCGGTGTGATCGGCGGGCGGGTGGTGGTCATGGCCCTGAACCGGGTGGCGCTTCCCCAGGGGTTGCATGCGCCGTTCGTCACAACGGCGGCGCTCGTGATCTTCGGGGTGGCGCAGATATTCCACGCGTCCGGGTTTCTCGCGGTTTATCTGGCGGGAATTATCATCGGTAATCGTCCCACGCGCGCCCACAGCTCGGTGGTGACGTTCCTCGACGCCGCGACCTGGCTGGCGCAGATCGTGATGTTCGTGCTGCTCGGCTTGCTAGTCTCGCCGCACCGCCTGCTGGACAGCGCGCTGCCGGCGGTGCTCGTCGCGCTCGTGCTGATGCTGGCGGCGCGGCCGCTCGCTGTCTTTTTATGCCTCGCGCCGTTTCCTTTCAATTGGCGGGAAAAGCTGTTCATTGCCTGGACCGGGCTGCGGGGGGCGGTTGCAATCTTCCTCGCCTCGATTCCGATGCTGGTCGGACTGTCGAAGGCGTATCTGTATTTCGACGTCGCATTCGTCGTGGTGATCATCTCGCTTCTGCTGCAAGGCTGGACGCTCGCTCCGGCCGCCCGGCGGCTGCATGTGGCGCTGCCGCGGGCCGACCGGGGGCCGCGCCGTGTCGAACTCGATTTGCCGGGACAGCTCGAACAGCAGTTGGTCGGCTACGCGGTGCGGCCGATGAGTCTGTTCCTTCGGCGCGGGCTGATTCCGTCATGGTCGAAGCCGACGCTCGTGATCCGCAATGAAAAAATCCTGACGCCCGCTGAGGCCGAGCCGATCGCGGCGGGAGACTATCTCTATCTGCTGGCGCCGCCGGAAAAGGCCGAGGCGCTCGACCGCTTTTTCGTCGACATGCAGCCGATGGCGTCTCCGGATCCGCATCTGCTTGGCGATTTCCTGGTCTCGGGTGAAATCACCCTTGGCGATATCGCCCAGATCTACGGCATTTCCGTCGACCCGGCCGCCGCGCAGTTGACGCTTGCGGATTATTTCGATGTCCATCTCGACCGTGCGCCGAAAGAGGGGGCGGCCCTGCGGCTCGACGCCATCGTTCTCGTCGCACGCAATATCAGCGAAGGCCGCGTCAACGTTGTCGGACTGCGGTTGCCCGAAGACAAAGAGAAGCCGCCGCCATTGACGCGGACGGAGGCGCTCCGACAGAAGGCGTCGAAAGCCTGGTCGTCGATTGCAAGGATTTGACCCGTCGGAGCCTTTCCGTTTCTGATAAAATCAAAAATGGGTTCTACATTGCGCGTTCGGGCTCTACATTGAGCGTTTTCTTCGCGCGAACCGGTCCCCACTTCGCTTGAAAACGCTTTAAATAAATCAGGCGGGCAGGATTTCGGGACCGCCGAATGCGGCGACGCGCCCGCGCTTGAGCATTACGACTTGCGAGGCCAACTGGCGCAGCTCATCCGGGTCATGGCTGACATAGACCATCGGCACACCGGTTTCGTCGCGCAGCCGGATCAGGTAGGGCAGGATCTCCGCCTTGCGATCCTCGTCCAGCGATCCCAGGGGTTCATCCAGCAACAGCAGTCTGGGGCGCGAGAGCAGCGCGCGGCCGAGCGCCACCCGCTGCCGCTCGCCGCCTGAAAGCTGGCCGGGGCGGCGATCGAGCAGGTGGCCGATATTGAGCATGTCGTTGAGCCGGGCTTCCTGCGCGGGATCGCGGGTCAGCCGGTTCATCCGGCGTCCGTAGTCGAGATTCCGCCGCACGTCGAGATGCGGAAACAGCCGCGCGTCCTGGAAGACATAGCCGATGCGGCGCTGATGCACGGCGATATGGAGCGGTTTCGTCGTATCGTCGAGCGCTTCGCCGCCGACCGAGATCACGCCGCGGTCGGGGGTCCTGAGCCCCGCGATCATGCTGATCAGCGAAGTCTTGCCTGAACCCGACGGCCCGAACAGCCCGGTGACGCGTCCTTCGCTCGCAAATGCGACGTCGACCGAGAAATCGCCAAGCCGTTTCGACACCTCGACATGCAGCATGGTCAGTTTCCGTGCAGGCGTCGGGTCGCGCGCCGCGCGAACACCTCGGAGGCGACCAGCGCCGCCATGGACATGACGATCGACACGATCACCAGCCGCAGCGCCGCCGCATCGCCGTCGGGCGTCTGGATCAGCGAATAGATCGCCGAGGAAATCGTCTGGGTTTCGCCCGGAATGTTGGAGACGAACGTGATGGTCGCGCCGAACTCGCCGATCGCTTTGGCAAAACCCAGCACCATGCCGGCCAGAACGCCCGGCAGCGCCAGCGGCAGCGTTACGGTGGCGAAGACCTGCCACGGCGACGCCCCGAGCGTGCTCGCGGCCTGTTCCAGCCGCCGGTCGACGGCTTCGATCGACAGCCGGATCGGCCGCACCAGCAGCGGGAACGACATCACGCCGCAGGCGAGCGCCGCGCCGGTCCAGCGAAACGCGAAAACGATCCCGAGGTGCTCGGCGAGCCAGCCGCCGACCAGTCCGCGTTTGCCGAAGGTCAGAAGCAGCAGATAGCCGGTGACGACGGGAGGCAGCACCAGCGGCAGGTGAACGGCGGCGTCAAGGATCGATTTGCCCCAGAACTCGTATCGCGCCAGCGCCCACGCCAATGCGATGGCGAGCGGCGTCGCCAGCAGGATCGCGACCACGCCCACTCTGAGCGAGAGCAGGACCGCGGTCCATTCAGGGGTCGAGATATCAAACATGAGGTCTCGGGGATGTTGCCTGGGTATTTTCCGGGGCTCGGGACGCGTGAAGCGTCGTCGCGGCGGAGATGAAGCCGCCCGGCCATCGCATGGGATCGCCGGGTGGCTATGGGATCGCCGGGTGGCTTTGTATCATGCGCTGAGCGCAGGAGGCGATCGTGTTGCGGGCTCGCTGTGATCAGCACCGCTCAGGTCGTGGGGCTGACCAGAAACGTGAAGCCGTACTTCTCGAAGATTGCCTTGGCTTCCGAGCTGCGCAGGAAGGCGAGGTAATCGTCCGTGCCTTCCTGAGCGTTGGAGGTGGCCGCCACCGGATAGACGATCGCCGGGTGCGAAGACGCCGGGAAGGTGCCGACGACCTTCACGCCGGGTTCGACCCTGGCGTCGGTGGCATAGACGATGCCGAGCGCGGCTTCGTTGCGCGCCACCAGCGCCAGCGCCGCGCGAACATTTTCCGCCATCGCCATTTTCGGTTCCACCGCGGCCCACGCGCCGAGCTTTTCCAGCGCCGCCTTGGCGTATTTGCCGACGGGCACGGCCTTGACGTCGCCGGTCGCGATCTTGCCGTCGCCGGCGAGCCGGGCGAGGTCGAAGCCCTGGTCGATGGTGACGTTGTCGATCTTGGAATCTTTCGGTGCGATCAGCACGATGCTGTTGCCGAGCAGGTTGACGCGGGTCGGCTCATGGATGGCTTTCTTGTTGTTCACATAATCCATCCACGCCGTATCGGCGGAGATGAAAACGTCGGCCGGCGCGCCCTGTTCGATCTGTTTGGCCAGCGCCGAACTCGCCGCGTAGCTTGCGACGATCTTGACCCCGGTCTTGGCGGTGTACGCATGGTTGACATCGTCGAGCGCGTTCTTCATCGACGCCGCCGCGAACGCGGTCAGCGTCCTGGCCTGCGCGGCGGGCGGCGTCGCGGCCGAGGGCTTTGCATCCTTGGCGGAGGCCGGCAGAGCGAAGGTGGCACCAACCAGCAATGCCGCGAGCAATGAACGTGTAACGGTTTTCATATGACGCTCCAGACCGATCCCGCGCGAATGATCGCGCAGGTTGCGTGAGGGATTGACAAGACGATCGACGGAAGCGCCGTTCCAGGATTTCCAGCGGGCTTACGGCCGGCCGGAAAGATCGCTCAACGACAATATCAGCCGAGCGATATATACGTAAAGAGCTTGCGGTCGCCGGTTTTGTGCCGCTCCCTGCTATTGGCGGGCATCCGGGGCGGCCAGCACCTGGCGGCAGTCCGCGGGCAGTTGCGACAGCGTGATCGGGGGTTTCGGCTTCGGCGGCACCTTCGGCGGTTTCGGATGCAGCACGGCGTCGCGGAACCAGTAGGCCAGATCCTGCGCACCGCATCCTTCTGTCGGCTCCGGCGGAGCCTGGGATTCGCACCGGGAGTTGCCCGGCGGACACTTGATGCGAATGTGGAAGTGATAGTCGTGGCCGTACATCGGGCGAACCTTCGAGAGCCAGCTGCGGTCGCCTCTCGCTTCGCGGCAGAGCGCTTTCTTGATCGCGGCATTGACGAAAATGCGTTCGACCGCCGGCTCCCTGGCCGCGGCACGGATGACGCTGAGGTGGCTCGGCGTCCAGGCGTGGGGATCGATATCCAGGCGGTCGCGGCGCACCATCATGACCGCCGACATCTCCTCGCGCTCGTTGCGCGACAACAGCCGGTTCGGCATCGGCGTCAGCCAGACATCGGCATCTAACCCGATCTGGTGGCTGGCGTGCCCCGTAATCATCGGTCCGCCGCGCGGCTGTGCCATGTCGCCGATCAGAAGCCCAGGCCAGCCGGCGTCCCTGCGCGCCTTCGCCGACAGTCGTTCGAGCAACGCCACCATAGCCGGGTGCGCCCAGTTGCGGTTGCGCGACAGCCGCATCACCTGCCAGGTCGGCCCGGTGATCGGTAGCGCCTCGGCCCCGGCAATGCAGCCCCGCGCATAAAAGCCGATCACGTAAGGCGCTCCGGCGGCCGGCAACGTCTTGCGGCCGAACAGTTGCTTGGCGGCCAATGTTGGGTCATCGGGATTGGCCAGCGGCGGCAGCGGCTTCGGGTGCAGCGTGCCTTTGTCTTGCGCGACCGCGCTCGGCGCCAATGCGCCGATCGGGGCGGCGAAACCGGAGAACAGAAGCAGGGAGAGAATCGCGCGGATGTTCATGAGCGGCGATTCTATAGCGTTTTCGCGCCGCCGCGGCCACAATGGTCGAATCGTTGTTCCGCCGCGCCGCCGTCGTGACGGGCGCAAACGGTTGCACTGATGGCGGGGGTGGAAGACGTGCGCCCCCGGGGCTCCGTTATCGCTTGCGCGCGGTCTTCGGCGTCGAACGCTTTGCTTTCGCCGGCGAGCGTTTCGCGGCGTTGCGCTTGCGGGTCGCAGCCCCCTTTTTCGCCGCGCGCGACCGATCAGCAGCGG
>CAZOOO010000067.1:0-13927 GCA_964581435.1 uncultured Hyphomicrobiales bacterium
AATCGATCACGTGCATGATCCTGGATCGATTCGATCCAGGATCATCGTGATCTAGCTAGTTGATTGAAATTGAAGGGCCGCGCAGGCTTGAATCCAGGGAGAGCGTCAGATGGACGAGTATGATCTCTATATCAATGCCAAGAAACCGGCGATCGGGCTTTACGTGCGCAAGGGTGCAAGTCTTCCCGATCTTGCCGACAAGGAGGACTGGGTTTTTGATGGTACCGCCGCGCAGAACCTGCTGCCTCCGGACGTTGTTGAAGGGGTGAAGACTGACGGCCACGCATTCCGGGACATGGATTAGGACGCAACGCGGCGTTCTCGCTTCGTGAAGAATCGTCGGTTTGGACGGCCCGTCGGGTGGGAACCGGCGCCGTTCGACTGTGGCGCCGGTATCTCTGCCGGTCGCGCGATGCGAGAAAGGCGCGGCCAACCCGAGTGACTAAAATAAATGCCCCGCCGAAGCGGGGCAAAATTCATTCAGTGAGCTCCGAACTCCGTTTTGATCCAATCGTCGACGGCCTTTTTTGACTGCAGTTCATGATATCCATAGAGCTTTTGCAGCTTCCCTTCGAGCTGCTCGCGCCTGCCGTCGATTTCAGTGAAGTCGTCGTCAGTGAGCTTGCCCCACTGCTCTTTAACCTTGCCTTTAAGCTGGGTCCAATTTCCTTTGATCCGATCATCCCAGTCCGCCATAGGGCTCATGCCGCTCATGCTGCTCTCCTCTTGTTGCAAGGAAAAACTTGCAAGGAAAAACGGTCCGGAGGTTATCTTGTTCCAAGGTTCCTGCCGCCTTGCCCGCAAAAGAGAGGCAACGGGCCTGCCAATCAAACCACCCGTTGGTTCCATGGCCACGGACAGACGAATTGTCGGTCTTCGTCAGACAATTTGTTCCTGACGTCGAGTGCTGTTGGATAATCGTCGGATGCCGGCAGATGCCGGGCGGCCGGCGATAGAGCCGGTCAAACTCGTCGCGCCGATCCGATGCACCCCGGCTTCTTCGCGATCCGGCTCAGACATCCAGCGAGTGGACCAACTTTTATTCAATGGCGGAGAATTCGGGAGGACATGTCGCCGTTCACTGACGCTTCCAGGCCCGGATCGAACAGTCGCCAAACTCTTGCCTTTTTATCTCTTACGCTCATCATCAACCTCCGCATTTCACATGAGGCATGGTTTGCAAGAACGGTCCGTTTGCAAGAATGGTTCGGAGTATTTTCCCGATCCTCTTGAACTATCGGATCGTCTGGGATTTGGATGACGATCGCGTCCTGGCGCATGCAAGAGTTCGATAAGACATTTGCAACTGCCCACCTCCGACGCAATGAAAGATGCTTCCACCCTGGGGCCGGTAAGCGACACCGGAAGTCACGCCGCGTCGAATGAGATTCCGAAACGTGCGGAAATCGGGACGCTCGACCTGGAACTGGCTTAGGCCCAAGGAAAAGCGATGATGCTGACAGCCTCGGACTGGTCGATATGTCTGTTTATGGTGGTTGCGACAGTATTCCCGCTCCCTGCCGCTGCTCAGGTGATCAGAAGCAGTCCTTCCGTCGCGGCGTCCGTCTCATCAACCAAGGTCACGCTGGGTGCCATTCGATGGGACAACTGGAGTCTCGACAGTCCCTATGGGCAGGTTTTGGCCGACCCTGGATTGCGCGCGCGCGTTCCATACTATGCAGAACGTCTGCCGAATGGAAATTTGGGTTTTCCCGGAAACACCGAAAGAGCGCTTAATGCGGACGTACATTACGCGAAGGCTGCAGGCTTGGATTATTTCATATTCGGCTATTATCTGGAGAGCGCTGCCTGGGGACGTGATCCAAATCGTGCCGTAGCGCTCAATCGGGCGCTGACGAATTTTATTCAGCTTCCGGACAAAGTCGGCATCAAGTACGCTCTGAATTTTAATCTATCCTTCCCTTCTCGCGACGTGCCGATGGTTAGCGCTGCAATCACCCAAGCGCTATCGGGGCCCGATTACATGCGTACGAACGACGGTTCGGCTCCGGTGTTCTTTTTGGTTAATACACTGGCGGCGTGGTCGAAAGGTCTGGGAGGCGAGCAGGGTGCGAAAGCGGCACTGAAGGATATAAGGGATCGTGTTAAGGCTGCTACCGGCCGAGATCTCTATCTGGTTGCTCTGCTCTTCAACCTGTCTGAGACAGGACCGGTTGCTCACAGCCTGGGATTTGATGCGGTGAGTACATATGCGACCGCCCTCGGCTCGAACGGAAAGTCTCTTCCATATGCCGGTTGCGCAGCCCTTGCACGGAACGCATGGCAAGTTGCTGCCAAGGATGGCTCGGGAGGCTTCCTGCCAACCGTTACGCTTGGGTGGGATTATCGTCCGGCTTTGCGCGATCCTCAGGAGAAGAAAAATCGCAAGCCGGATCCTGATTGGTGCCAACCTGCTACCGATGAGGAATGGACACAGCAAATCCGCGGTGCAATGAATGAGGCGGCTAACAATCCGCGCAACGATCGCTTCCGGAGCGTCGTGATATATGCCTGGAACGAAAGCTCCGAAGGCGGCTGGATTCAGCCGACGCTATCTGAGGGTGTGCGACGGCTCAAGGTGATAGCTAACGCGGCCGGTCGACATCCGGCAATTCCGCCTTTCAAGCTGGTGTGGCCGACCCGGATTGATCCAAAGACGTGTCCCGTCGGACCGTCGTCCATATCAACTACACGGGCAGACACTGGATGCAAATCGACCGATGATTCGATGACGATGGCTTGGCCGTGCCCGCCAGGCATGCAGGTGGCCGGCGAGGAATTGCGCCGGGGATCTTCAGAGGAAGGAAAGAAAATACCGATTATCTGGCAAGAGAGGCTCTGTGTTCCGCAAGGCCGATGACCGCGACGATTCAGATCGATTGGGGGATCCAATGGACGAAGCCTGGAGTGACGAGAATACTTTCGTGATCAACGGCATGAAGTTTTGCCTGATCAGGCAGAACTTCAATGATGCCAGGACGACAAAGGATTCCATCGCGCTCATCAAGAACCGCGGGATGATCGACACATACAAGAGCCTGATTCGGGAGAACGCGGTCACCAATATCCTGGAATTTGGCATCTTCGAAGGCGGCTCGGCCTTGCTTCTCGCCGCAATCGAGGAACGTATCAAATTCGTTGGCATCGATATCAGACCTCCCAGCCCGGCGGTCCTCGGCCTGATACGGGACCATGGTCTCACCGATCGCATAAAATTATATTATAATACATCGCAAGGAGACACCGCGCGTGTCCAGACAATCATCAAGACGGAATTCCCCGAAAAACGGATAGACATGATCATCGATGACGCCTCTCATCAATACGAACTCTCCCGAGCGAGCTTTGAGGCGTCTTTCCATTATCTCAAGAGTGAAGGTCTCTATCTCATAGAAGATTGGGCCTGGGCGCATTGGGAGGAGCCCTATCAGACGCAGCTATGGGCCGATATGCCGGCGCTCACCAACCTTGTTTTCGAGCTTACCATGCTCTGCGGGAGCAGGCCTGATATCATTTCAGAAATGAGCGTTCAAAAGGCGATCGCCATTTTTCGCAAGGGCGGACAAGAGGTCGGAAACTTCAGCCTGTCGAAGCTTTACCGCCATCGCAACAGGTGGACCCCCGCACTGTGAATGGCGTTAAGCGGGGCCGGGTGAAACGTTCCGATTGTCGGCGATCGTCGCCATCCAACAATACCGGCGCGGAGGATCGTTTACGTGTGCGTGGCGGCGTTGCAATTCATCATGCCGATGAGATATCACGTCCAACAAGCGATGCGCCGGGCAGGCACGCCATAGCCGGGGGCCGCTTTCGTCCGTCTCTCCAAAAAGAGGGTTTATCGAACTGCCGGCAATGGGACACACAGCCGTGGTACTGTTCATCAGGCCCTTCTCGGCACGGTGACCCAGCGTCCTGAACAATATCTGGTGTCCCGATTCCGAAGTTCGCATATCCTTGCCGCAACCTTATGATGCGAACGTCGGAATCAGAGGGATACTCGCAATTTTATTATTCTAATGTGTTCAGGTTCAGAAGCTCGCTTGACGGACTCGATGGGGCAATGAAGCGAGTTTCTGTACCACCACACCAGTCCATACTGAAACGAGGCCAAAATGCTTTATCTCGACACGCCGACCGTCAACGATCTGACTACCCTGAACGAAACGCGATCCGACGTCTGCGTGTCGATCTTTCTGCCGACGACCCCGATCACGCAGGACATCCAGAAAAGCAGGATCGAGTTGGGCAATCTGGTGAAAGATGCAATCAACCAGCTTCAGGAAGCTGGAACCGACAAGCGGCGGCTTGCTGCATTGCAGGAGCATCTGCGCGACCTGGCTGATGACGAGGAATTCTGGCGCTTCCAGGCGCATAGCCTTGCTTTGTTCGCCACGCCCGATTTGCTGCGCACCTACCGCCTGGCCAACAGGCTCCAAGCGATGGTCGAAGTCTCCGACCGTTTCCATCTCAGTCCGCTGATCCGCGCGGTGACCTTCCCGCATGCGGCTTACGTGGTGGCCATTTCGGAGAACGCAGTGCGGCTGGTTGAGGTTTCGGCCGACCTGCCGGCGGTGACCGTGAAAGTGCCTGATCTGCCATCGGATGCCGCCAGTGCCGTCGGCAAGTCCACGATCAACGACCGCACGGCCGGCAGGCGCGTTCAGGGGAGCGAGGGGCAGAAGATCCGCCTTGCGCAATATATTCGCAAAGTGGACGCCGCGCTCCGGCCGATCCTTGCCGGTAGCGATGTGCCCGTCATTCTGGCGGCAAACCAGCCCGTGGAATCGCTGTTTCGTTCGGTGAGCAGCGTTCGCGCGTTGCCGCAGACCATCTCGGGCGGTCATGATCGCACGAGCGATGCGGACCTCGCATCCGCGGCGCGTCCGATCCTCGACGGGTATTACGCAACGCAACTGGAAGAATTCAGGGCCCTGTTCGAGAAGCGCACCAGCGAGAACAGAACGACGACCGATATATCGGACGCCGCGCGCGCCGCGACTTTCGGAAACATCGCCGCGCTTCTGGTCGATATCGACAATGTGGTCGATGGAACGGTCGATGAGGAAACCGGCGCTGTCACATTCGATGGTTCAGGAGACGCCAGGAACTACGGCGTGGTCGATGAGATCACCAGTCGCGCCTTGCGGACCGGGGCGCGCGTATTCTCCGTGCGGAAGGCCGACATACCCGATCAGAAGCCGCTTGCAGCGATCCTTCGCAGTCCGCGGTAGCGCCCTCGCGCGTAGAGCATTTTCGCTTCTGATTGAATCAGAAGCGATGCTCTATATCGTGTTTTGACGCGTTTTCTTCATGCGAACCGATCTATCCTCGGGTCGAGCCCGAGGACATGCCTCGTTCGAATGCGTTCTATCGTCCCGGCCTGGCGCCCCCTGCATTTGTCTGGCCGGATTGGTCGGGTGTCACCCGCCAGACCTTATTGCCGACATCGTCCGCCACCAGCAGCGCCCCATCGCGGGTGACGGCGACGCCTACCGGGCGGCCCGCCGCGCTGCCGTCAGGACGCAGGAAGCCGGTCAGGATATCCCGCGGAGGTCCGGCTGGCTTGCCGCCGCTGAACGGTACGAAGATCACCTTGTAGCCGCTGCGCGGCATACGGTTCCATGATCCATGCTGTCCGATGAACGCGCCGTTCTTCATCTCGGCCCCGAACAGATCTCCGATATTGAAAGTGAGGCCAAGCGACGCCGTATGGGAGCCGAGCGCATAGTCCGGCTTGACGGCCTTCGCGACCAGGTCAGGTCGTTGAGGCTCTACGCGATCGTCGACGTTCTGCCCGTAATAGCTGTATGGCCAGCCATAGAACGCGCCGTCTTTCACCGAGGTCATGTAATCCGGCACGAGGTCGCTGCCGATCTCGTCGCGCTCGTTGACCGCGACCCACAGTTCGCCGCTGTCAGGTTGCCAGGAGAGGCCGTTGGGATTGCGCAGCCCCGTGGCGAACAGGCGTTTCCGCTTCGTAGCCAGGTCGATCTCATAGACGGCCGCGCGGCCTTCCTCGGCCTCCATGCCGTTCTCGCCGACATTGCTGTTGGAGCCGACGGTGGCATAGAGCTTCGTGCCGTCGCGGGAGGCGATGACGTCCTTCGTCCAATGGTGGTTCAGGCCGGCGGGGAGGTCGGTAACTGTTTCCGGCCTTGCGGTGATTTCCGTTGCGCCGTCCTGATAAGGAAAGGTCACGATGCCGTCGGCGTTGGCGACATAGAGCTTGCCGTCGAGCAGCGCCATGCCGAAAGGCGAAAACAGTCCGGTGATGAAGGGCTGCTTCAGTTCGGCCACCCCGTTGCCGTCCGCATCACGCAGGATGGTGATGCGATTCGCGCTCGGCGTGTTGGCGCCTGCGCGGCCCATCACGATCTGCGCCGCCCAGCGGCGGATGCCCATGCTGCTTTCTTCCTGGGGCGGCTTGTTGCTTTCCGCGACAAGCACGTCACCGTTCGGCAGCACATGCAGCCAGCGCGGATGGTCGAGCCCGTCGGCGAACCGGGTCACGGTATAGCCGCGAGCGGCGGTCGGCATTTCGCCTTGCTTCCACGGCTCGGCGTTGGCCTGATTCACGGTCGGCAGAATACGCGGGTCCGGTGGAGGTAGCTTCGGATCGGGACCGTATTGCTCCTCGATCGCAACGGTCGCCCGTTCCTGCGACAACAGGATCACGCCCGCTCCAGCAATGATTGCAACCAAGACGAAGGCAAACAAGGCGGTGAGCAATTTCAAGCGGATGTCCTCTTTCAGGTCTAACGCCCCGCCATCGACGGAGTTGCATCGCTCTCGCGCCGTTGAGCGAGATATTTCCCCCGAGATATTTCCAAAGAGCAGCTCCCGAGCAGTTCGCACGCGCGAACATCCTGCCGGACCGCCTTCCATCCACGCATATCGAGGTCCTACCCGCCGTGCGCAAGGCTGGCCGCGCCGATAAGGTCGTCGCTGATCAGGCGGACCAGCTGTTCGGTCGCACCCTGCGCGAAGAAATGCCCGCCCGGCAGCATATGGCGCGCGAAGCGGCCGCTGCTGTGATTTCGCCACGCATCGATATCGTCGTCCGGCACGCCGGCATCCTCGCGTCCGCCGAACGCGACGATCGGTATCGTCAGGGTGTCCGACTGCGCGTGCCGGTATGTTTCGAAAAGCCGGAGGTCGGCCCGGATCAGCGGCAGCAGGAACGCCATCAGCTCGGCGCTGTTCAGGACCTCGTCCGGCGATCCGCCCAGCATCCGCAATTCGTCGAGCAAGGCCGCATCGGGGGCGTCCCGCAGCGGCGGGCGCCGCAACGGCAAATGCGGAGCCCGGCAGGCGGCGACGTACAGGCGGCTGGGATGCCTGCCGATGTCACGCAGCCGGCGCGCGCATTCGAACGCCAGCAGCGCCCCCATGCTGTGGCCGAACAAGGCGAACGGCCGGTCGAGCCACGGCCGCATCGCCGGGATCAGATCGGCGGCCAGCGTTTCCACCTCGACATAGGGCGGCTCGCGCATCCGCGTCTCCCGGCCGGGAAGCTGGATCGCGCAAAGCTCGATCGATGCCGGCAGCAGGGCGGGCCAGCCTCGGAATTGCGACGCGCCGCCGCCCGCGTGCGGAAAGCAGAAGAGGCGGACGCGGCACGACGGGTTGGGCAGGTGCCGGATGATCCAGCTATCGGTAGACGGATCAGGCAAAATGCTTGGCTTCCTCGCGGAGCGCGATGATCGATTGCGATGGATCGGCAGCGGCGCGCCGGAGCAGCGCTTCGAAGGCGTCGAGGTGGCGCGACATCTGTCCTCCGCCGAACAGGTCGGCATTGTAGCGGAATATGAGGTCGAGCGTGTCGGACCGCGCCTCCAGTTCGAAAATCAGGTCGTAAGAGCTGATCTCCAGTTCGTCTTCGCCGGCCGCCGCCGCATCGAAGGGCTCGACCTTTGCGTCGCCGAGCCGCTGCGTGCCGTCGGTGAGAGTCTGGAAGATCACCAGGATCTGGAACAAGGGGTCCTTGAGGAGGTCGCGTCCGGGCGCCGCCGCGGCGACCACGCGGTCGATCGGCAGGTCGCGGTTCGCATAGACGTCGAGCGCCGTCTGCCGCACCCGGCCGATCAGTTCGAGAAAGGTCGGGTTGCCGGACAGGTCGGTGCGCATGACGACGGTCGCGATCAGCGGCCCGACCATGCGCTCCATCTCCACGCGGTTCCTGCTCGACACCAGGGTGCCGAGGCGGATGTCGGTGGCTTCGGTCTCATGATGGAGGAACGCCTCGAACGCCGCCATCATGGTCATGAACATTGTCGCCCCGGCCGATTGGGTCAGCGCCTTGAGCTGTTGATGGAGAGCGGCGGGCAGGCGCCGCCGCATCCGGCGGAAATGGAAGCCCGGCCGGTCGCGGGAGACCGCATTGCCGGGGAGGTCGAGACGGGCGCGCGAATTCGCGAGCGTGCGTGTCCAGAAGGCTTCCTGCCGCCGGCTGTCCTCGCCGTCGAGCCATTTGGCCAGCCAGACGGCATAGTCGACGAATTGCACCGGCATATCCGCCGGCGGCGGCTGACCTTCACGGCGCGCCGCATAGCAGGCCGTCAGGTCGTCGAGCAGAATGCCGATCGAGAGATCGTCGGCCAGAATATGATTGAGCGTGACGAGGAGCACGTGATCGTCTTCTCCGAGCCGCAGCAGCGCACACCGGAAGCAATGGTCGACCACGGGGTTGAACGGCCAGTGCGCTTCCTCGCGGGCGACCTGACGCGCGATCGCCACCGCGTCGGGTCCGTGCCCTTCGAGATCGACATGGGCGAGATTGGAGGCCGGCGCCGGATCGATCGTCTGCACCAGTTCGCCGTCGACCACATGGATGCGGGTGCGCAACGCCGTGTGGCGCTCCAGCAGGTCGCCGATCGCGGCTTCGAGCGCTCCGATATCTAGCGGTCCGGTCAGCCGCAGCGCCGTCGGCAGGTTGAACAGTCCTGTGCCGGGGCGGTCGACCATCAGGCGCCAGAACCGCCGCTGGGCCGAAATGACCGGGAAGGACCCCTTCGGCTCCACCCGCTCGATCGGCGTATCGGCCGCTGCGTCGGCGCCGCGCTTGAACGTCTCGATGGCGGCGGCGAATTCCTCCGGCGTCGGCGCGTCGAACAGCAGCCGCACCGGCAGCGCGCAATCGAACGCCCGCCGCGCCCGCGACACCAGCTGCATGGCAAGGAGCGAATGTCCCCCGCGCTCGAAGAAATCGTCGCCGGGACCGATGCTGCCGGTCTTGAGCACATGCGTAAACAGCCCGCAGGCCAGCTCCACCGCCGGCGATCGTGCCGTCCGCGTCTGCGGCGTCGGCAGTCGCCGCGAGTGCGCCTGCTGCCGCAGGGCCTGTCGGTCGATCTTGCCGTTGGGCAGGAGCGGAAAGGCGTCGACGATGATGAAGCCCGAGGGCACCATGTAGCGCGGCAGGCGGGCGCGCAGATCGTCCCTGAGTTCGCTCGTCAGAGCGGGATGAGGAAAAGTGCGAAGCGGTTTTCCGCCCGCATCCCGCTCTAAACTATTAGAATCGATCACGTTCATGATTTTGGATCGATTCGATCCAAAATCATCGTGATCTAGCGCGTCGCCGCGATGGCGGCTTTCCGCATCCAGCGTCAGGAAGGCGATGAGCCGGCGCTCGCCGCCGTCGGGCGCCGCCAGTTCGACCAGCGCCTCGCGGACCGCCGGATGCGCGGCGATCGCCGCCTCCAGTTCCCCGGCCTCGATGCGCGCGCCGTTGAGCTTGATCTGATGGTCGCGTCGGCCGGCGAATTCGAGTTCGCCGTCCGCCCGCCAGCGGACGAGGTCGCCGCTGCGATAGAGCCGTTCGCCCGGACGCGTGGCGAAAGGGTCGGGGATGAAGGCTTCCGCCGTTCGCGCCGGATCGTCGAAATAGCCGCGTCCGACGCCGATGCCGCCGACATAGAGTTCGCCCTGACGCCCGGCGGGGAGAGGCCGCAGGCGGCGGTCGAGCACATGGACGCGCGCGTTGCGCACCGGCCGGCCGATCGAGGCGGGGCGGGCGTCATCGGCCGGACCGAGCACGGCGAAGGTCACGTCGTCCGAGCATTCCGCCGGGCCATAGGCGTTCATCAGCGGGATGTCGGGAAAGGTCGTTTTCCAGCGACTGGCGAGGCTCGGCGGCACGGCTTCGCCGGTCACGCACATCCATCGCAGGTCGGGGCCGAACGGGCGGCCTTCCGGCCGGTCGCATTCGTCGAGCAGCAGGCGCAGCAGCGACGGAACGATCTGCAGCACGCTGATATGCTCCCGCGCCAAGGCCGTCGTCAGCGAGCGCGGATCCTGCATCACGGCGTCGTCGATGATGGCGACGCGGGCGCCCGCCAGCAGCGGGGTCAGCAATTGCCATACCGAGATGTCGAAACAGGTGGAGGCGGTCTGGGCGATGGTGTCGGCCGGGCCGATGCCGAAGAAGTCGATCAGCAGTTCGCAATGATTGGCGAAACCGAGATTGTCGACCATCACGCCCTTGGGCCTGCCGGTCGAGCCGGAGGTATGGACGATATAGGCGAGGTTGCGTTCGCTGGCGCCGTTCGCCGGCGCCGGCCGCTCCGGCATGGCGCTGATCGCCCCGCTGTCGATGTCGAGCAGGATCGCGCCGTCGATGCGGGGAGCGATATCGGCGTTGGCCGAATCCGTGATCAGCAGCTTCAGCCGGCTGTCGCGCGCATAGGTGTTGAGCCGTTCGTGCGGATAATTGGGATCAAGCGGGACGTAGACCGCGCCCGCCTTCATGATGGCGACGGCGGCGATCCCGAGGCCGAGCGAGCGGGACAGGCATACGCCGATGCGGCGATCGGGCCCGGCGCCGCGTGCGATCAGGAGATGGGCGAGCCGGTTCGCCTGCCGGTCGAGTTCGTCATAGGTGAGCGTTTCGTCTCCGGCCGAGTACGCCACCGCCTCCGGCGTGAGGCGGGCCTGCCGCGCGAAGGCGTCGGAGAAATTTCCGACGTGCAAGGACGCCGAGGGTCCGTTCTCCCATGCCGCGAGCTGCCGGCGCTCGTCGGGAGGAACGGCGTCCAATTGTCCGACCGGCCGCTCCATCGCGCCGGGCATCGCCGTGAGCAATGTCTCGATCCCGGCCAGCAATTGCCGTGCGGTTCGAGCGTCGAAATGATTCTCGGAATAGTCGAGCTCGATCAGCAGCCGCTCGCCCGGCTGTACGGTGAGCGTGAGCGGATAGGCCGTCTGCTCGAACGAGCGGATGTCGCCGCGAAAAATGCCCCGCGTCGCGTCGGCGTCACCGCCGCTCGGAAAATTCTCGAACACGAGGATGCTCTCGAACAGCGGCAGCCCCGGCGGCAGCCCCGCCCAGCCCTGGATATCGGTCAGGGCGCAATGATCGTATTCGCGCGCCTGGAGCTGTGCGGATTGTAGCGTGCCGAGCCAGTCGCCGAGGTGCTGACCGTCGGCGACGGCGATCCGCACCGGCAACGTGTTGATGAACATCCCGAGCGTGAGATCGATGCCGGCGAGTGTCGGCGGGCGGCCGGACACGGTGCCGCCGAAGATCACGTCGTCCGTATCGGCATGGCGCGCCAGCAGCAGCGTCCAGGCCCCTTGCACCATGGTGTTGAGCGTCAGGCTCCGCGCCCGGCCGCAGGCGCCGAGCGCGGCGGTGGCGTCCGCCGGCAGGCGCATCGTCAGCCGCGCATAGCTTGGCCGCTCGCCTTCGGTCCCTCGTTTCGTGGCGACGAGGGTCGGTTCGGCCAGGCCGGCGAGCTGTTCGCGCCAATAGGCTTCGGCGTCGTCGCGCCGCTGGTTGCCGAGCCAGTCGATATAGTTGCGGAAAGGCTGGCGCGGGCGGAAGGCCGGCGGGCGTCCGCCGGCGATGGCGCGGGCGTTCTCGGCGATCTCCTCGAGCAGACTCGCGAACGACCAGCCGTCGAGCAGGATGTGATGAAAGCTGACCACCGCGTGACGGCGTGCCGCGGCGAGGTGAATCATCGTCACCCGCAGCAACGGCGCCTGCGCCAGGTTGAAGCCGCGGCGTCGGTCGGCGTCCAAAAGTTCGGCCAGCCGTCGGTCCCGGTCTGCCGCCGGCACGTCGGTCCAGTCGAGTTCGGCCCAAGGCAGCTTCGCCTGCCGCAAGACCAGTTGCAGCGGCGTCTCCCGGCCCTCCCAGAGGAACAGCGTGCGCAGGATCGCGTGCTGACGCAGGGCTGCTTCCCAGGCCTGCCGGAAATGCGTCGCGCCGATGCCGTCGGCCAGCCCGGCGCTCAATTGCACGACGTAGTCGCCGGCGTCCGGATCATAGACGGAATGGAACAGCATGCCGCGCTGGAGCGGCGAGAGCGGATAGATATCTTCAATCCCGGGACGGTTCATCGCGGTTCGTCCTGCGCCGCCAGCGCCTCGTCGAGGACGGTGTCGAGTTCGTCTTGGGTCAGGCCGGCGAGGGGAAAGTCGGCAGGCGTATAGGCCGGGGCGACAATGCTCATGTCGTCGGCTGCGAGCCGCCGCAACGCCGCGAGGTTTGCCTCCGCCAGGCGGGCGATTGTTTCGGGGCGGTGGATCTCTCGCGAATAGATCCAGGCGGTTTCGAGCTCGCCGTCGACGACACGGCAATCCAGTTCGATGAGATGCGATCGCGGCGCGGCGGGATCGCGCACCGTGCCGTGCGGGAAGAACACCCGCCTCGGGCCGCTGCCGGCGTTCGGAAGGTTTGTCTGCTGGCCGAGATAGTTGAAGGCGAGTTCGGGCGCGGGCAGCGCCGAAAGCGCATTGCGGGTGTCGGTGTCGGTGCAGACGTAGCGCAAGAGCCCATGGCCGATGCCGCGATGGGGGATCGACTGCAAGCGCCGCTTTACCGCCAGCAATGTCGCCGCCGGCGATGCGCCGTCCTCGCGGCTCAGGCTCAGCGGATGGATTGCGGTGAACCAGCCGACCGTGCGTGACAGGTCGAGGTCGTCGAACAGCTCCTCGCGGCCGTGATTTTCGATATCGACATGCAGCACGCGGCCGCCGGTCCAGTCCGTCACCGCATCGAGCAGGCCGGTCAGGAGCGCGTCGACGATCCTGGTCCGGTGGCGCGTCGGCATCTCGAACAGCAGCGCCGCCGTATGTGTCCTGTCGAGCCGGCAGACAAAGGCGGCGGCGCTCGCCTCGCTGTTGCCGCCGTCCGCAAAATCCCGCGGCAGGGGGAGGTCGGGCCCGGCTTTCAGCCATTGCGGCAATTCCCGCGCGATATCCGCCGAATCGGCGAGTGCGGTGAGCCGCTTGCTCCAGTGCTGGAATGACGTTGTCTTCGGCGGCAGCCGCCTTTCCTCGCCGGCGGCGAGTTGTCGATGCAGGCTCTGCAGGTCCTCGATCAGCAGGAGCCATGACACTTCGTCGACGACGAGATGATGGATGACGATCAGTAGCCGGTTCGGCGCGCCGGCTTGTCCGTTGAAAAACACCGCTTGCAGTAGCGGGCCGGTCTCGAGGTCGAGCGCCGCATAGGCGGCCGCGGCATGGCGCTCCCATTCGCTTTCGTCGGCAGGCGCGGTTGCGATGTTGAGGATCTGCGCCGTTTCCTGTTCGGCGTGCCGTTGCCGCCAGCCGTCGCAGTCGCGCGTAAAGCGCAGCCGCAGCGCGTCGTGGTGTTCGATCAGGCGCGATAGCGCGTCGCGAACCGTGTCCGGCGTCCAATCGGCCGGCAGTTCGAGCGTCGCGGCCTGCGTCCAATGCGCCGGTCGCGACAGCTCCTTGGCGAAGAACCAGCGCTGGATCGGCGTCAGCTTCGCCTCGCCGGTGACGGCGTCCTGCGCGACTGGCGCGGATGCCGTCGCGGCGGCGGCGATGCGCGCGACGGTCTGCTCCTCGAAGATCAGCCGCGGCGTGAGGCGAAGGCCTCTCTGACTGGCCTGGGCGACGATTTGCAGCGATCGGATTGAATCGCCACCGAGTGCGAAGAAGCTGTCGTTGACGCCGA
>CAZOOO010000068.1:0-13785 GCA_964581435.1 uncultured Hyphomicrobiales bacterium
CGATAGCCGGGGCTGGTGTAGAAATCGGTGATCAGGCCGCCGATCTGCGATCGCCTGTCGGCCGCGCGAAGAAGCGTCGGCGGCATGTCGTCGGAATGCGGCGGCTCGATCAGCATCGCAAACCCGTTCTCGGCGGCGAGCGCCTCCAGGGCCGCCGTCGCATCCACCGGCGCCCAGCCCTGCACCGCGAAGCCGGCGTCCTCGTCCCGCGTCTGCTCGGCGACGGCGCGCAACTCGTCGCGATCCTGCGCGGCGGCGAGATTGGCGCCGAGCAGGAGCCGCCAGCGGGTGAGCGCCGCCCACTCCGCCTCCGCCTTCTCGATCGCGATCTCGACGTCCTCAAGCTCGGCGCGCTGCCGGCTCAACGGCGTCGAGCCGGCCAGCGTCCGCTTCACGGGAAGCAGGTCGTCCGGCGGCTCCTCGCGCGAGATCACCGCCACATGAAGCAAGGTCGGAGCACGGCCGACGATCTGCCAGGGCAGCTCGAGCTTGTCGAGCGCGTGCCGCTCGCGCACCGGGAGCGCATAGAGCCAGATCCGGCATCCGGCCAACTCCTCAAGCGGCGGGAAGCTGAACTCGCCCCACGGCGCGAGCTGCCTGACCCGCATGCTCAGATCGTCCCGACGGTCGGCAAGCTCGCGCAGGCGGGCGCGGTTGGCCAGGATCAGCGTCGCGATCCTCTCCGCGTCGAACTCGGTCCCGAGCCGATAAGGCCGCATCTGCACCGGGCTCGCCGTGATGTGGCGGAAGGCCGTCTCGGCGCGGTGGCGGGTTTCGGGGTCGGAGGTTTCGAGCGGGCCGGGTTCGCGCAGCGGAATCAGGTGCAGCACGCCGAGCACCTGAAGACGGTCGAGCATCTCGGCCTTGTCCCGCAGGAGGCCGCAGAGCGTGACGCGCTGCATGGAAACGATGCTCATGTCGCGGCCCGCGCGGTGCTCTTGGCCTTGGCGATCTTGGCGCTGACCACGGCGGCGCGCTCGGCATCGCCGAGGTAGACGAGAATCCGGCGGATATTCTCGGCGGTCTGCGGAATAAGAACCTTGTCGAACAGGTTGGTGCGCTGCGTGACGGTGACGACCGCGGCGTCGAGCACCTTCACGCGGCGCGCCAGCACTTGCGCCTCCAGGCGCAGCCGGATCGCCTCGGCTAGCCGGTCCGCCACCATATCGACCCAATGCGGCCGGACCATCATGCCGTAGGGCGCGCGCAGCACTTCGATCTTCTCGACCGTCGGCAGCTTGACGCCCGCGACGTTCTGCGAGCCGAGCTTCACCGAGCCGAGCCGCACGAGGCCGTCGAGCGCCACGCGGCGGTCAGCAAGCATCGGCACCTCATCGCCCACCTCGCCGGCCAGCGCCGCGAGCCTCCCCTCCACCTCCGCAAGCTTGGCGCGCTCGCGATTGCGTTCCCCCATGAGCTGCTGGCGCTTGAGGTCGAGCGCCGGCAGATAGCGGCGATAGGAAGCCATGCTGTCCTTCTCCCGCGTCAGTTGCGACTTGCTGAGAGGAACGCGCGCCATGGCTCACGCCTTTTCCTTCTCGCGCGGGTAGTATTTGTCGAGAAGGTTCTGGCGGATGAGGAGTTCGTCGGGAGAAAAGCACTCCGCCATGGTCTCCCAGCCGAGATCGAGAGCCTTGTCGAGCGGAATCGCAACCGATATGTCCATGAACCGCGACTTGAACAGTCCGCCGTAGCGCAGCAGCCGCTGATCGTATTCCGACAGTTCGAAAGCCATCGCCTGCTTGCGCTCGGCGTCGCGGGCGCCGGAGTAGAGGCGGATCATGGTGTTCATGACCGCGCTGTGATCCTCGCGGGTTTCCTTGCCGATGACGTGCTGCTTGAGACGCGACAGCGAGCCGAACGGATCGATCATTCCGCCGCGCAGGTAGAACTGGCCCTCGGTGATGTAGCCGGTGTTGTCGGGCACCGGATGGGTGACATCGCCGCCCGGCATGGTGGTCACCGTGAGGATCGTCACCGAGCCCGCGCCGCTGAAAACGGCTGCCTTCTCGTAGCGGCGGGCGAGCTGGGAATACAGATCGCCGAGATACCCGCGGTTCGACGGCACCCGCTCCATCGCGATGCCGACCTCCTTCAGGGCGTCGGCGAACGCCGTCATGTCGCTCAGCAGCACGAGAACCCGCTTTTTTTCGTCCACCGCGAATTTCTCGGCCACCGCCAGCGCCAGATCGGGGACAAGAAGCCGCTCAAGCGGCGGGTCCGCCGCCTGGTTCACGAACATTACCGTCCGCGCCAGAACGCCCGCATCCTCAAACGCCATGCGGAAACGGAAATAGTCGTCGAAAGTGAGCCCGAGCCCGCCGAAGACCAGGACATCGGCGTCCGCCTGCACGCCGATGCGCGCAAGCAGGGCATCGTGCGGCTCGCCCGCCGTGGAGAAGATCGGAATCTTCTGACTTTCGACCAAGCAGTTGAAGATGTCGATCATCGGCACGTCGGTGCGGATCATCCGCGACGCCAGCGCCCTGCGCGCCGGATTCGGCGACGGACCGGCGATCTCGACCTGCGGCTCCTGCGCGAGCGAGGGCCCACCATCGATGGCGCGGCCGTCGCCGGCGAAAACCCGGCCCAGGATGTTGGGCGAGAAAGCCACGCGCGGCGGATGGCCGAGAAAGCGCACGACGCTCCGGGTGGACAGGCCCTGCGCGCCCCCGAACACCTGGAGCGAGGCTTCGCCGGCATCGAGCTTGACCACCTGCGCCAGGCGCCCTTCCGTGCTGCCTTCGCTGACGACGGCGAGGTCGCCATATCTCGGGCCTTCCGGATCGTGACGGGTCTGCGCCGGCAACGCGATGCGGATCACCTCGCCAACAATGGACAGGACCCTATCGTAGTTGATGGCGATGGTGGACATCCGCCAGCCTTTCTGGAAAGCAGCGACGAATCTCGATCTCTGGGATCGCAAAAACAGGCAACGGGTTTCGAAAAAACTCGGGCGGGATAACTCGTTCAGCCGCGAGGGCTTTTGAGCGTGGCACAAATATGTGCTGCACGTCAACTCGCACGCACAATGCGCTCATCGCAGCTCTGCACGACGGCGAGCCGGGGATCGCCGCGCGAGAGGACCGGCGGACGGCATCGGCGCCGGGCCTTGGGCGAAGAACGCCCGACCGGTGCGGTCTCAGGATATTGTTCGTGGATTTCCATCAAGGCCAGCAGAACAACCCTCCGCACAACCACTCCGGACATATGAAAGCGACCGCTCAGAGGCTCACCACAAGCCATCGCCAATCGGGCGCGCGCCCATGAAGCACGCGATGACGTCAAACCGAATCCCGTTCGACGGGGCCGCAACCCAGACCGGCTTGCTTGTGGTCGTCCCTGTTCCACCACCCGCCGCCAAGCGCCTGAAACAGCGCGACCGCATTCGCCAGTTGCGCGGCCTGCGCATCGAGACGCGCAAGAGAGGTCTGCAGATACGCCTGCTGCGCGGCGAGTAGAAGCGGCACGCTGATCTGCCCTTGATCGACCTGTTTACGCACCAGCGTGATGCTCTCTGTCGCCGACCGCTCCGCATCCGCCGCCGCACTGATCGCGCGCGTACCCGCCTGAAGGGCGCGCAAGACATCCGCGACATTCTGAAAAGCCGCGAGAACAACGCTGCGGTACTGAGCGAGCGACTGATTGGCTTCCTCTTCCGCCGCACGCTGCTTGTTCGCCAGCGTCCCTGCGTCAAAAATGGTCTGCGCGGCGCTGCCTGCGATCATCCAGAGCGCCGAGCCCGGAGTGGCCAATTGCGCGAACTGGGCACTCGCGGCGCCGGCATTTCCCGTCAAGGTTATCTGCGGAAGGCGATTGGCGATCGCCACTCCGATCATCGCATTGGTCGAATGAAAGTTCGCTTCGGCGGCCTGAATATCAGGGCGCTGCCTTACGAGATCGGCCGGAAGACTGAGAGGCAGACGACGGGGCATTCGAAATGACCCGAGATCGAACGTTTCCTTCGGAGCGTCACTCGACAGACGTCCGGTCAGGAATGACAACAAATGACGCTGTTGCGCGAGCTGCTTTTCGAGCTCCGGCAACAGCAGCCGGGTCTGCGCAACTGCGGTCTCTTGCGCCGCGACGTCGGTCTGGGCAATCTGCCCCTGCTCCTGTTGCCGCCGCAGCAACTTCAAAACCTCGGTCTGCAAACCAAGGACGCGCCGGGTCGCCGCAATATGCCCCCGCAGCCGGCCTTCCTCGATCGCCGCAAGCGCGATGTTGCTGGCCAATGTCAGATAGACTCCTTCGCGCTGGAACGCGCGCATCTCCGCCTGCGAATTCGTGGACTCGACCAGACGGCGCGTCCCTCCCCACACATCGGCAAGGTACGACACGGTGACCTGGCCGGTGTGCAGACTTAGAAGGTGGGCGTTCGACTCAAGAGGCGACTGCAGATCGACCGGCACCTTCTGGCGCGAAGGATCGAAGTTTCCCGTCACGCTGGGAAACAACGCGCCGCGCTGGGCCAGCGCGTTGGCTTGCGCCACCCTGACTGCAGCCTCCGCAGCAGCGAGATCCGCGTTGTGCGCGATGCCGTCCTCCACAATGCGGTTCAGCGCCGGTGAACGAAACAGCTCCCACCATTGGGGAGGAATCTCCGCCGTGCGCGCGATCGGATGTCCCGGCACACGGTCGCCGGCGGGATCGGACAGGTACCTGGCGGTTGCCGGCGGCGCCTGAGGTTTGAAGTCAGGTCCGACCGCACAGCCTGAAAGCGCAGACGATGCGGCAGCCGCGAACGCCACGACGAAAAACCGCGCATGGGGAACCGCCAGCCCCCGTCCTGCCTTCGATGAAGGAACACCCGATCCGTTCTGTTGGCTTGACCGCACGAGATGCCCCTTCAACCTCGGTTCACGCGAACCGACTTTCTATTCTGCCGGCTCACACGCCGGTTCGGGAGAGGCTCCTACCGTTTTTCGGCGGGAAAACAGCGCGATGAGAGCCGGCAGCGCGATGAGGATCACCAGTGGAGCCATCATCATTCCGCCGACGACGACGACAGCCAGCGGCTTTTGCACCTGCGATCCGATTCCGGTCGACACGGCGGCGGGCAGCAGGCCGATTCCCGCGATTACGCACGTCATCAGGACAGGGCGCATTTGGGCCTCTCCGGCTCTTATGATCGCATCGATGCGCGGCAGGCCCGACTCGATGAACTGATTGTATTGCGACAGGATCAGAATCCCGTTCATCACCGAGATGCCGAACAGCGCGATAAAGCCGATGGCGGCCGAGACGCTGAAAGGAATGCCCGTCGCGAACAACGCGAAGACACCTCCGATCACCGCCATCGGAATGACGCTCAACGCCAGCAACGTGTCGCATATAGAGGTGAAATTGATCCACAACAACAGCCCGATGATGCCGAGGCTGAACGGCACGACAATCTGCAGACGCCCGATCGCTTCCTGCAGATTGCGGAATTCGCCGACCCATTGAAGCTGGATTCCGGCAGGCAATTGCACTTCCTGTGCAATCCGCTGTTCGGCTTCCTTGATGGTGCTGCCCAGGTCGCGATCACGAACACTGAACTTGATCGGCAGATAACGCTGCTGCTGTTCCCGGTAGATATACGAAGGACCGGTGACGAGCCGGATGCGCGCGACCTCGCCCAACGGAATCTGCGTTATTCCTTTAGGCCCGGATACGCCGATCGTCAGCTTGCTGATAGCCTCCGCGCTCTGGCGGTACTCAGGAGCCAGCCGCACGACAATCGGAAAATGGCGATCGCTTCCCGGCTCATAGACGTCGCCCGCGGATTCTCCGCCGACGGCCGTCCGGATCATCGAATTGATATCACCGGGCGACAGTCCGTAGCGTGCGGCACGCTCGCGATCGATATCAATCTGTATCGTGGGCTGGCCCAGCGACGTGAAAACGCCAAGGTCCGTCACGCCCGGAACCGTCGCGAGCACGGCCTTGATCTTGTCAGCGACGTCCGTCAGTTCCTGCAAATCATTGCCGAACACCTTGATCGAGTTCTCGCCTTTGACGCCTGACACCTGCTCGGCCACATTGTCTTGCAGATACTGCGAGAAATTGAACTCGATTCCCGGAAATTCCGTCTCCAGCCGCCCCTGGATCTCTTCGGTCAGCTTTTCCTTATCCACGCCATGGCGCCACCGGCTCACCGGCTTCAGCGGCGTGAAGAACTCGACATTGAAAAACCCGGCGGCATCCGTGCCGTCGTCGGGGCGGCCATGCTGCGTCACGACCGTCTCCACTTCGGGAAAGCTGCGGATCAGCTTGCGCATCCGGTTGGCATAACCGTTCCCCTCCTGAAGCGAGATCGTTGCCGGCATGGTGGCGCGTATCCACAGATTGCCCTCCTCCAGCTTGGGAAGAAACTCCAGCCCCAGAAACCGCATTGCGACCCCCGCCAGAATAAACACCGCCAACGTCACGGCGACCGTCAACCCTCTGTTCGCGACAGCGACTCGCAAAACCGGACTGTAGAAACGATGAAGCTTGCGCACCAGCCACGTTTCCGTCTCCAGAACACGCTCCGGCAACAGAAGAGCGCTGAGCGCCGGGGTCACGGTAAAGGTTGCGAGCAGGCCTCCCGCGATGGCGTAGGCGTAGGTCTTGGCCATGGGGCCAAAGATATGTCCTTCGACGCCGCTCATGGTGAAAAGCGGAATGAACCCCGCAATGATGATGCCGGTCGCAAACAGGATTGAGCGGCTGACGCTGGTGCCCGCAATATAGATCGCAAGAAGCTTTCCCTGTAATCCCGACACGTCGCCCCCGGGCAAAGTTCGCGCGCCGCCATGCCCCAACTCCCGGAATATTCGCTCGACCATGATCACGGTGGCATCGACGATCAAACCGAAATCGATCGCGCCGACCGATAACAGGTTGGCGGATTCGCCGCGCAGAACCATGATTCCGATGGCGAAGCACAATGCGAACGGAATTGTCGCGCCCACGATCAACGCGCTGCGAAGGTTCCCGAGAAACAGCCACTGTAACGCAAAGATCAGCAGGATGCCGACCGTCATGTTGTGCAAGACGGTATGCGTCGTGGTGTCGATGAGATCCTGACGGTCGTAAATGCGCTCAATTCGCACGCCGGGCGGCAAAAGGCCGGAAGTATTGATGCGCTCGACTTCGGCCTTCACCCGCTCGATGGTCGGGCTGCTTTGCTGACCGCGGCGCATCAGAACGATGCCCTGGACGATATCGTCGTCGTTGTCCTGGCCGGCAATACCGAGTCGAGGCTGATGCCCGACGATGACCGTCGCAACGTCTCGGACCAAAACAGGGTTGCCGTCGGCCTGCGTCAACATGGTATTGTTGATGTCGTCGGTGGACCGTATCAATCCGACACCGCGTACGACCGCCGACTGCGTACCCAGATTAACGATATTTCCGCCGACATTCAGGTTGCTGCTGCGCAACGTTTGCAGCAATTGCGTCAGCGTCAGCCGGTGGGCGACGAGCTTATCGAGATCGACCTGCAGTTCGAATGTCTTGGTTTTCCCACCCCAGCCAATGACATCCACGATGCCAGGCACCGCGCGAAAGCGGCGCTGCAGGACCCAATCCTGAAGGGTTTTCAGATCGAGCACGCTATAGCCGGACGGGCCGACAAGCCTGTAGCGATAGATCTCGCCGACGGGACTGACCGGACTGATGGTGGGCTGAACGCCATCCGGCAATCCGGAGAGCTGCGCCAAACGGTTGAGAACCTGCTGGAGCGCCTCATCGTAGGTATAGTCATAGGTGAACTGCAGTTTGACGTCCGACAGCCCGTAAAGAGAGATGGTTCTCATGACCCGGAGGTTCGGCACGCCGGACAGCTGCGTTTCAATCGGAATCGTGATGTAGCGTTCGATCTCTTCGGCCGAGAGTCCGGCGCTTTGCGTGATCACGTCCACCATGGGCGGAACGGGATCGGGATAGGCCTCAATATTCAAGACCTTGAACGCAGCGATCCCGCCGGCCAGAGTCATAACGAAGAGGACCAGCATCAGAACGCGCTGCTTCAATGCAAACGCGACGACCGGATTGATCATGGCGAGCTACCGTATTCGTCAGGTCTGCCTGGCGCCTGCCATCCGGTCGATGAACAGACTGCCGCGGGTCACGATCTTCTCGCCCTGACGGAGCCCATCCAGCACCTGGATCAGCCGTCCGCTTGATTGACCCAACTTGATCTGACGCAATTCGACACCTTGATCGTCGTCGACGACCCAGACATGCGCATTGCTTCCTTCATAGATCACCGCCTCGAGAGGCACCGCCGACATCGGCTCTCCGTCGCTGTCGACTATCGTGACGCTCGCGAACATCTCGGGTTTGAGAAATCCGTCCGCATTATCGACGGTGGCGCGGACCAGGAGCCGCCGGGTGTCCGGATCGATTCCCGGTGCAACATAGTCGATCCGCGTCTCGAACACACGGTCTGGCTGCGCCATAACCTTGAACACCAGGCGTTCGCCGATCTGCACCTTGGCAACGTCGGTCTCACGGACATAGGCCACGATCCAGACTTTCGACGTGTCTCCGATCAGGAGCGCCGGATCGCTATCGCCCGCCCCGGCGCTGACATACTGTCCGATCCCGACCTTGCGCTGCAGAACGGTTCCAGCCAGCGGCGCGTAGACCGGCGCATCGGGCGTGAGCGCGCCTGTTTTCTCGAACGCTTCAATTTCCGCGTCGGTTTTCCCAACGAGCCGCATTCGGTTGCGCGCAGCCTGAAGTGCAATTTCCGCTGAACGGGAATCGTTTTCCGCAGCAGTGAGACTAGCCTGAGCTTCCTGCCATTCTCTCTGCGACGCGGCCTTATCCTTCGCCAGGCTCGACATTCTTCGTTCGACGATCTGCGCGAGGTTGACCTGGGAAACCGCCTTGTTCCGGGTGGTCAGGGCGACGACGAAATCCTTTTGGGCATCCACGGAATCCGCCGCCGCGATCACAAACAGAAGCTGGCCTTTCTGAACTTGATCGCCGGGCGCGACCATCAATTCCGTCACCCGGCCCGCGTAGGGTGCGAAGATGCGGGTAGACAGGTTTTGATCGATCGCGATCTTTCCCTCGGTACGGAATTCGGAACGGAATATGTGCTGCTCGACCGGCTGCACCGTCACGGTGCTCCATTGCGATGCCGTCAAACGCAGCTTTCCGTCAGGTGGTTTGATTTCGCTGTCCAGCGCCGAGCTGCGCGCGGCGCTGCCGCGATCGACACTCAGAACGATGGCCATCGTTACGGCAAGGACGAATGCGGTCGTCAGGCCGATGACCACGCGCGGGACCGCCCAGGCTCGCCAGAGTGACGCCAAACGGCGCATGATACCGTATCCCTATTCCCATTGCCCCGCCGACCGGCAGGCAAGCCTGTTCTGCAGGAACCAATGTTTTAACGCTGGCCCAAGGCTTTGCCTATCCAAGCGATTGTACCTCGTGAGAGCAATGACTCCTCATCCGGCGAGCCATATATACTATAGAAGTCGTATCTTACGGCAGCCTTACAACGACGGCCGTGACAACCTTACGACGGCCATGACAATTCTTACACAGAGCTTACAGTCGGGCTCGCGCGAGACCGGAATGACGCCCGTACCCGCTCGCCCGCTGCAAACCACGGCAGCAAAAGGGCAAGGGAGCGTTCGCGCCCATGAGAATCCTGATAGTCGAGGACAATGAAGAACTGGCCGACCTTCTGGCAAAAGGATTGCAGCTGGCCGGGTACGAGATCGATCTCCTCACCAACGTCGCCGACGCCTCCAGCGCATTGGGAACGACGCGTTATGCGGCATTGATCCTGGATCTTGGTCTGCCCGATGGCGACGGACTTTCGATCCTGCGTGAACTGCGCCATCGCAGGGATCCGATTCCTGTTCTTATACTTACGGCACGCGGCGGCGTGGAGGATCGGGTCAGCGGACTTCGGAGCGGAGCCGACGACTATCTTGTCAAACCCTTTTCCTTTGACGAACTGGTGGCGCGGCTCGAAGCACTGCTCAGGCGCCCGGGGCAGTTGCTGGGCAGCCCGTTGCGGCTCGCCAATGTGACCTTCGACACCGAAGCTCGGCAAGCTTTTGTCGACATGAAGCCTCAAAACCTATCCGCCCGGGAGATCGCGGTGCTTGAGTTGCTTCTGCGCCGCAAAGGCAACGTCGTTTCCAAGAAACTTCTCGAAGACCAGATCTTCGGCCTTACCGGAGATGTCGCCTCCAATGCCGTCGAGGTTTATGTACATCGTCTGCGCAAACAACTCCTGGACATCGGTGCAAGGGTCAAGATCAGCACCATTCGCGGCGTCGGCTATGTGATGATGGAGAGCGACTAAGTGCTGCTGCGAAGATCAATCCTGTCACGCATTGTCGTTCTTCATGTTGTCGCGATCATCGTCGCGGCGCTTGCATTGCGGTCCATCCTGCACTGGTCGCTGGCATCGGACGTCGCCGAACTTCAGTTAGACAAGATGGCGGCCCAGATCGAGACGTTTGCCCGCCATCTGAACCATTCATCGGCCGGAGGATGGTCGCTGAGCCTTCCTGACGGCACACGCGACCAGTATTCGGACGCCTATGGCCGCTACAAATATGCGATCATTGACGAGGCGGGCTCGGTGATCTTCTCATCGAGCCCCGACAAGAATCCGCTATTTGCCGTCGATACGAACGCGAACGGCATTGTCCCGCACAAGACGCGGACCCAGGACGGGGCCAAAACAATCGCCGGCGCCAGCGCGCGCAGGGATATCGGCGGCCATCCGGTCTGGATACAGGTTGCAGAAGATCTGTCGCATAGCGACGTCGTCGTCGACGATGTCCTGGCCAACCGGCGGGTTGTCTGGATCATCGTGCCGGTTCTTCTTCTCCTGCTTGCTGCCGACATCATCATTTTCCTCCTGGCGATCAGACCGCTGCATCGCGCATCCGGCCGGGCGAGACATATCAGTCCCACGCGTCTTGATGTCCGCTTGCCAACCGACGACATGCCTCCCGAAATTCTGCCGCTCGTGGAAGCCGTCAATCAGGCCCTCGATCGCCTTGAGCATGGTTTCCTCGCCCAACGCGAGTTTGCCGCCAATGCAGCGCACGAACTACGAACACCACTTGCCATCCTTCGCACGAGGATCGAGATCCTTCCGCATAGTGAGGCGATCCACGCCCTGGGGCGTGATGTCGAAAATATGAGCCGTGTCGTCGGCCAGTTGCTCGACGCGACCGAACTCGAGACAGCCTTGGTCGATCCGGATGCGGTCGCAGATCTTCACGAGGTTTGCGTCGAGGTTGCGGAATGCATCGCGCCATTGGCGCTGAAGCAAGGGAAGAACATCGAATTGATGTGCGCCGATGAATCCGTTCTCGTCAAAGGGAACGCGGAGATGATCCGACGCGCAACGCGAAATCTCGTTGAAAACGCTCTTCACCACACTCCCCAGGACACGGTCATCCAGATCATCGTTGGCGCGGATGGCTCGATCAGCGTCATCGACAATGGCGAAGGCGTGCCGCTGGCAGACCGCAAGTTGGTTTTCCAGCGATTCTGGCGGCGATCCCCGCGCACCGCCGGAGGCGCAGGCCTGGGATTATCGATCGTCGAGAAAATCGTGGAAGCCCACCGGGGAAGCGTCGCCGTCGAGGATGCTCCCGGCCGCGGCGCCAAATTCACGATGCGGTTCCGGCTTGATGAGCGGACGCTGTAGCGGCACTCATTGGCACGACGCGCGACATCAGCATCGAAACGGGCATGACTGCTCCGCAGAGCCTCGTTCGAAAGGCCGATGGCGCCAACGCACATCAATGCAGCCCCGCTCAGATGCAGGGGCGGATCGCCGTGATTTACTTCGAAAAATCTGTCTCAAGCACGCCGACGGCAAACACCCTCAGCGCACGTCGGGAGCGGCCATCCACTCTTTGCCCTTGAGCATCGCATGCCAGTAGATCGGCGGCAGGACTCTCTCCTTCAGCCACCAGGCTACCCGGCTCGGCTTCTTGCCGTTCAGGATGAACGCCGGGAAACTCGGCAGAAGCTTTCCGCCATATCCGAATTCGGCCAGGACAATTTTGCCGCGCTCGACGGTCAACGGACAGGATCCGTAACCATCATATACCGCCTGCTTCGTTCGAAGACCCAGATCGACGCAAATATTCTCGGCGACGATCGGCGCCTGCTTGCGGGCCGCCGCCGCCGTCTTTGCATTCGGGGCCGAGCATACATCGCCCAGGGACCAGACATTGGCATGTGTCTTGTGCCGCAGGGTTCCCTGGTCCACGTCGACCCATCCGGCTGCGTCCGCCAGCGGACTGACACGGATGAAGTCCGGCGCGCATTGAGGCGGCGTCACGTGGATCATGTCGAATTGCACCTCGACGGTCTCCGCCGGACCATCGGCGGCGGTCTTGGCGAAATACGCTTTCTTTCCCGGACCATCGATAGCGACGAGATTGTGCTGGAACTTCAGCTTCGCGTCATACTTCTTGACGTATTCCATCAAGGCAGGCACGTAATCGGCAACGCCGAACAGCACGCCGCCCGCATTATAGAATCCGACATCGATGTCGCGAAGGAGACCCTGACGGTACCAATGATCCGCCGACAGATACATCGCCTTTTGCGGCGCGCCGGCGCACTTGATGGGCATCGGCGGCTGCGTAAAGACCGCGTTTCCCGATTTCAGCGAACGGACAAGTTTCCAGGTATAGGGCGCGAGGTCGAAGCGATAGTTGGAAGTCACGCCGTTGCGGCCGAGCGTTTCGGTCAGCCCGGCAACCTTCGCCCAATCGAGCTTCAGGCCGGGGCAGACGACGAGACGATCGTACTTTACGACGCGGCAGCCTTCCAGAACGACGGCATTCTCGGCCGGCTCGAACGCGGTGACGGCAGCTTTGATCCAGGTGACACCAGAGGGCACGACCGACGCCATCGTATTGACGGTCGTCGCCGCGTCGAAGATGCCGGCGCCGACCATGGTCCATCCGGGCTGGTAGTAGTGAATGTCGGCAGGATCGATGATGGCGACGTCGAGATCGGGAGCGCGCGCCAGCAGGCTCGACGCGCAGGCGATGCCGGCGGCGCCGCCGCCGACAATGACGACGTCGTAGCTTGCGTCCGCCAGATGTGCCGGGGTCCTGCCGCCGTTGGCGATCCTTCGCACGATTCCCGACATATCGTAGCCGGCGGCCCTGGCGGCGCCGAGCAGTGCCGGAAGGGGCTGCGTGGATGCGTTCGCCAAACACCAAAGCGAAACGGATCGCGTTCCGGTACGGCAGAAGGCCAAGGCCGGCTTTGGCAGGCTCTTCAACAGCCGCCCGAATTGCACGGCGTCGTCGTCGGACATTTTTCCGGGAACGACGGGCAGATGGACGAACTCCATTCCGTGGGCGGCAGCTGCCGCTTCCAGTTCCACAGCCGATGGTTGATCGGTGCCCTCACCGTCAGGCCGATTGCAGATGATCGAACGGAAACCGGCCTGCTGCAGCGCGGTCACATCCTGCGGCATGATTTGCGCCGACACGCTCAGCTCGTCGGTTAATTTCTTCACGTCCATGCGTTCCTCCTGCCTGCTGATGTTTGACTTGTCGCTCGGCTCTTAGAGCGTGTTGACCGGCACTTTCAGGAAAGTCTTTCCGCTTTCGTCAGGTTCCGGCAGGTATCCCGCGCGCGTGTTGACCTGAAGCGACGGCATAATGAGACGCGGCATCGAAAGGGTCTTGTCGCGGGCTTCGCGCATTTCCACGAAGAAGTCTTCGCTCACGCCGTCGCGCACATGAATGTTGTGCATGCGCTCTTCGCGCACGGTCGTTTCCCATCGGATCTCGC
>CAZOOO010000069.1:0-13775 GCA_964581435.1 uncultured Hyphomicrobiales bacterium
CATCCCGCGTCTCAAAATATTGGAATCGATCACGTTCATGATCCTGGATCGATTTGATCCAGGATCATCGTGATCTAGGATCACAAAGTTGCGAGTGTCCCTTTAGCGACTTCCCTAAGCGGCGGATCGCAATGGGCGCCCACGGGTCGTCCCGGCCTCGAGCCCGTTCTCCGCTCGCATGGAATTCTTTTCCCGAAAAATCACCAGGCGGGATGGTCAACCACACGGCGATGAATAATATTGGCCGTTCCGCCATCTTGTTTCCAGCCCAGCCGTCGAGTTCTGTCAAATTGCCCAGCAATATCGAAGACTACGGAATCATCGGCGACGGCGAGACCGTCGCGCTCGTCGACCGGACGGGGTCACTCGACTGGCTTTGCTGGCCGTGCTTCGATTCCGATGCCTGCTTTGCCGCCCTCCTGGGCGATGAGCGTAACGGCCATTGGCGGATCGCTCCTTCGGAAAAGATCGAGCGATCGAGTCATGACTATTGCGGAGACGGCCTTATCCTGGAGACCCGGTTTGAGACCGCCGGCGGCGCTGTCACGTTGATCGATTTCATGCCGCCGCGCGGCACCGCATCCGATATCGTCCGCCTCGTCCGGGGGGAGCGCGGTCGCGTGAAGATGCACATGGATCTGGTGATCCGGTTCGGTTTCGGTAAGAATGTGCCGTGGGTCCGCCGCACGGAGGACCGGGCCCTGCTCGCCATTTGCGGACGGGACATGCTGGTGTTGCGCACGCCGGTCGAGACGCACGGCGAGAACATGACCACTGTCGCCGACTTCGAAGTCAGCGCCGGGCAGACGATTCCTTTCGTCATGGCCTACGGCGCGTCGCATCTTCCCGTGCCACCCCCGATCAACCCTGCGAAAGCGCTGCGGGACACGGAGGCGTTCTGGCGGGAGTGGTGCGGAAAGTTCGACTATGACGGTCCGTACCGTGATCTCGCGATGCGTTCGCTGGTTGCCCTGAAAGCCATGATCTATGCGCCTTCCGGCGGCATCGTCGCGGCACCGACAACCTCGCTTCCGGAAAAGCTCGGCGGCGCACGCAACTGGGACTATCGGTTCTGCTGGCTGCGCGACGCGACCTTCACGCTGCTCGCGCTGATGAACAGCGGTTATTACGACGAGGCTTCGGACTGGCACGACTGGCTGTTGCGATCGGTTGCGGGATCGCCCTCCGACATGCAGATCATGTACGGCATCCTCGGACAACGTCGCCTGACGGAATGGGAGGCGGACTGGCTGCCTGGCTATGAGGGTGCGCGGCCGGTCAGGATCGGAAATGCGGCGCATGCCCAGCTACAGCTCGATGTCTTCGGCGAGCTGATGGACGTGTTTCACCAGTCGAGGGAGGCGAACCTCAAACTGAGCGAGCCGACCTGGGCGCTGGAATGCAAGCTGCTCGAGCATCTCGGCCAGATATGGAATGAAACAGACTCGGGCATCTGGGAGCTAAGGGGGCCCGGCAAGCACTACGTCTCGTCGAAGGTGCTGGTCTGGGTGGCGTTCGACCGCGGCGTCAAGAGCGTGGAGGATTTCGGCTTCGAGGGGCCGGTCGAGCGGTGGCGTGAGCTGCGCGATACCATCCATCGCGACGTCTGCGAAAAGGGCTTTGATCGCGAACAAAACACCTTCGTCGAATCCTACGGCTCGAAGCTGCTCGACGCCAGCACGCTTCTCATTCCGTCGGTCGGCTTCCTGCCGGCCTCTGATCCGCGTGTGGCGGGAATGCTGGCGGCGGTGGAGAAGCATCTGATGCCGGACGGCTTTGTGCTCAGGCACGATCCGCGCGCGGTGTCAGACGAAAAGCCGCCGATCGAGGGGGCTTTTCTGGCCTGCACGCTCTGGCTTGCCGATGCCTATGTCCTGCGCGGCGATATCGAACACGCCGAGATGCTGCTGAAGCGGGTTGCGGGAGTGGCGAACGATCTTGGCCTGCTGTCGGAGGAATACGATACGGTTGCCCGCCGCATGACCGGAAATTTTCCGCAGGCGCTGACTCACATCGCGCTGGTCAACACCATCCATAATCTCAATACGGCACGCAAACCGGCGATGCAGCGGGCGAGGGCATAGCGGATCATCGGAGAGCGACGACGATGCGATCGACTATTTCGTCCACGCTCGCGTCGATGTCGACGACGATAGGCCGCTCATCCTCCATCGGCTCCTCCAGTGTTGCGAATTGGCTATCGAGCAGCTCCTGCGGCATGAAATGATCGCCTCTCGCCTTGAGACGGCTTTCGATCAGGCGCTTGTCGCCGCGCAGGTAGACGATGCGGGTGTCGCTATGACCTTGCACGAGAATATCGCGATAGGCGCGCCTGAGCGCGGAGCAGGCCATGATGACGCTCGTGTCGTCTGCTCGCCTGCGCCCGATCTCGGCAGCGACGGCGCGCAGCCAAGGCTGCCTGTCGTCGTCGGTCAACGCGATGCCGGCGCGCATTCTATCGATATTGCCCTTCGGGTGAAGACGGTCGGCATCCTCGACCTTCCATCCCAGTCGTCGGCCCAGCGCATCCGCAACGGTGCTTTTACCCGATCCCGACACGCCCATGACGATCAGCGCGCAAAAGGCGGCATCTCCGCCTGCGTTCATGCCGTCGATCCCGCGGCCGCGGCGTCGGCCAGCCACGTCGTGACGCCGTTGGAACCGGCGCGGGAGGCGGGCAGGTCGGCGCCCGCCATGATTTTCGTGAGGATGCCGTGCTTGGCTTCGCCGGTGACGAGAAACAGCATCTCGCGCGAGGACGCTAGCGCCGGAAGCGTCAGGGTGATACGGGGCACGAAAGGCTCGACGGGCGCGCGGTCCACGCCGACGACCCATCGTTCGGTCTGGTCGAGCGCCCGACCTTCCGGAAACAGTGAGGCGGTGTGTCCGTCCGGACCGAGCCCCATCAACACGAGATCGAAAAGCGGTTTGGCCGGATCGAGACAATCCGCCCCGTAAAACGCTTGCAGTTCGCGCTCGTAAAGCCGCGCCGCCGCATCCGGATCAAGGGCCTTTGTCGGCATGGGATGGATATTGCCCGGCGGGGCGCAACGGTTCAGGAAAAGCTCTCTGGCCATCGCCATGTTGTTGCGCTGGTCGTCCGCGCTCACGAAACGCTCGTCGCCGATAAACCAGTGAACGCGGTCCCAGGCGATGCGCGAACGATAGCCCGGGCTTCCCAGCAGCGCGTAGAGCGCTTTCGGACCGGAGCCGCCGGTCAGGCATATCGCCGGCCGCATTGCATTTGCCGCAATTCGAAAGATGACATGTTCGGCGGCTTCGGTTGCCACCGCCTCCGCATCCGGCAGCACCTGAAACCTGCGGCCCGCCGCGTCGGCGGATGTCATGTCAGCTCGCGCCATTGGTTGCCGTCCCGCGCCAGCAGGTCGTCGGCCTCGCGGGGGCCTTCGCTGCCCGCCTTGTAGCCGACCAGCCCGTCGGCGCCGGCCTTCTTCCAGGCATCGAGGAACGGTTGCACCGCCTGCCAGCCGGCCTCCACGCCGTCAGCGCGCTGAAACAGGATGTTGTCGCCGATCATGCAATCGTAGATCAGCGTTTCGTAGCCGGTGCTCGGCGCGGCGTGGAAGTAATCCTTGTAGCGGAATTTCATCTCGACGCCGTCGATCGAGATCGTGGGGCCGGGCACCTTGGTGTTGAACTGCATCGTGATGCCTTCGGCGGGCTCGATGCCGATCACCAGATAGTTGTGCGACAGTTGGTCCACCGGCGTGCAGCGAAACATCGCAAACGGCGCCTGCTTGAACTTGATCGCCACCTCGGTGCGCTTGAGGCCGAGCGCCTTGCCTGTCCGCAGATAGAACGGAACGCCGGCCCATCGCCAGTTGTCGATGGTCAGCTTGAGCGCCGCATAAGTCTCGGTGGTGCTGTCGGGTTTGACATCGGGGGTGTTGCGATAATCGACGATCGCCTCGTCGCCGACTTGTCCGGCGTAATATTGTCCGCGCACCGAGTTTCTCAGCGCCTCCTCCGGCGTTTGCGTCTGGATCGCGGCCAGCACTTCCGCTTTCTGCGAGCGCACCGAGTGGGCTTCGAATCGCGTCGGCGGCTCCATCGTCACCAGCGACAGCAGCTGGAACAGATGGTTCGGCACCATGTCCCTCAGCGCTCCGGTAGCATCGTAGAAACTGCCGCGATGTCCGACCGACAGCTTTTCGTCGACGGTGATCTGGATATGATCGATGTGGTTGCGATTCCAGATCGGCTCGAACATGCCGTTGGCGAAACGAAGAACGAGGATGTTCTGGACGGTCTCCTTGCCGAGATAGTGGTCAATTCGATAGATCTGATGTTCGTTGGCGATCTTGAGCAGCCTGGCGTTGAGCGATCTGGCCGATGCGAGATCGGTTCCGAACGGCTTTTCGACCACCAGGCGGCGCCACGCGCCGTTCGTCTCCCGCAGCAGACCGACGCGGCCGAGTTGTTCTGCGATCGGTGCGAAGGCTGTCGGCGGCACGGCAAGATAGAACAGGCGATTGCCGCACGTCCCCGCTTTTGTCTCAAGTCTTTCACACGCTCCGCTCAGCGCATCGAATGAAGACGGATCGGAGGGATCGGCTTCGACGCATGTCAGGCAGTTAAGCACCTTTTCGGCAATCTCGGTTTTGACGGGCCGCTTGGCGTGCTGCTTCAAGCCCTCCATCAGGCTGTGCCGAAGATGGTGTTCCGACATCTGCTTGCGGACGACACCGACAAGACAAAACTGCTCGGGCATCAAGCCGGATTCGGCAAGATTGTAGAGCGCCGGGACAACCAGGCGATGCGTGAGATCTCCGGTGACGCCGAAAATGACGAAGCAGCACGGCTCCGGTTTGCGCGGTGTGTTTCTTGCGGCCGTCGTCAATCCGGAGACCTCCCCTTCGTGGATGGATCGGCTTCTCCGGGCTCCTTGTGCCCTCCGAATCCCTCGCGCATCGCCGAGAGGATTTTCTCCGCGAAGGTGTGTTGCTGACGCGAGCGAAATCGCGCGAACAGCGCCGCCGTCAGAACTTCGGCCGGAACGGCTTCGTCGATGGCGGCGTTAACGGTCCAGCGGCCCTCGCCGGAATCCGCGACGTATCCCGAATAGGCTTCGAGCGTCTCGCTGCGGGCCAGCGCAGCAGCAGTGAGATCGAGCAGCCAGGATGAAATGACGCTGCCGCGGCGCCACACCTCGGCGATGTCAGCGAGGTCGAGCTTGAATCGATGATGCTCCGGCAGCGCGTTGGTGTTCGCATTCTTGAGAATGTCGAAACCCTCGGCATAGGCCTGCATCAAGCCGTATTCGATCCCGTTATGAACCATCTTGACGAAATGGCCGGAGCCGACGGACCCGGTGTGGAGGTAGCCTTGCTCGACGCGAGGATCGCGGCCGTCCCGGCTCGGCGTTCCCGGAATGTCGCCGCGACCGGGCGCCAGCGACGCGAAAATCGGGTCGAGACGATCGACCACGGCCTTGTCGCCGCCGATCATCATGCAATAGCCGCGTTCCAGGCCCCAGACTCCGCCGCTGGTGCCGACATCGACATAGTGGATGCCCTTTTCGCGCAACGCTCCGGCGCGTCGGATATCGTCCTGCCAGAAGGTGTTGCCGCCGTCGATGACGACATCATCGTTATCGAGCAGTCCGGCGATGGTCGCGACGGTGGATTCCGTAATCGCTCCGGCGGGCAGCATGATCCAGACGGCGCGCGGCTTTTCGAGCTTGCGGATGAAGTCTTCGAGATCGATCGCGCCTGTGGCTCCCTCCGCGGCAGCCGCGGCGACGGCCCGGGCGCTTATGTCATAGACGACGGCGTGATGGCCTCCCTTCATCAGGCGGCGAACGATGTTGGCCCCCATTCGCCCCAGCCCGATCATGCCTATCTGCATTGGTCCGATCCCTTTCTCCGGGTGCAGGCTCGTGGCCTGGCCATGATCACATGAGAGCCCGGCTGATCGCCTCGTCGAGCCGCGACAAGCTCGATTCGAGATTTCCCTTGAGATGCACGCGAAGCGCCCGCCGTCCCCGCCGCGTGAGCACATCGAAATCGCCGCGCGCCTGCGCAGCCTTGATAATACCGAAGCTCGTTTTCCGGCCGGGGATCTTCAAATCCCGAGGGTCGTCGGCGGTGATCTGAAGGAAAACGCCGTTGTCGGGACCGCCCTTGTAGGCTTGCCCGGTCGAATGCAGGAAGCGCGGGCCGAACTCGGCGCAGGTGGCGACTTTCTTGCGGTCGCGAACGGCGAGGCGCATCCTCTGCAATTCGCCGATATGTTCGTCATCGCGCGCGAGATAGGCCAGAAAGGCGACATAGTCGCCGGGTTCCGTGCGCCCGAGATGGGCCTTGAGCCACGATGACAGATCGCCGTCGGCACCCTTCTCGCGTAGCGCGCGCGCATTTTCCGCGTCGGTGTAGAGATCGAAGCCGGCGGCGGAAATCGTCGGTTCTTCATCCGGAAGCCTGCCTGTCTTTTCAAAAGCCGACGTCAACTCGCGAGTCCTGACCTTGGCGGATTCGACGTCAGGCTGATCGAACGGATTGATGCCGAGAACCGCGCCGGCGACCGCGACCGCGATCTCGAACCGGAAAAACTCCTGGCCGATCTGATCGACCGAGTTCATCACGATCCGGACCACCGGGTGTCCGGCACCTTCGAGCGCGCGCAACTTTTCATCATGGGCGGCATCCGCTTCGTCCGCCGTGCGGATATCGATGAAGAAGCGGTCATGACCGTAAAGATTCGCATCACCGAGCGGTTCGCCGTCGATCGGGATCAGGCCCTTGCCTTCCTTGCCGGTGGATTCGGCGATCAACTGCTCGGCCCATGCGCCGAAATCGGCGATCTTCGGAGACGCCAGGATCGTGATCTTGTCGCGGCCTTCGCGTCCGGCGAGACCCATGGCCAGACCGAGCTGGACGCCGGGATTGTCATGCGGCGGGACTTGGGCGCCGCAGGATCGCACCATGACGAGCGCATTCTCGAGCAATCCGGTCACGTCGATTCCAGCCGTCGCCGCCGGGACCAGGCCGAAGGGAGACAGGATCGAATAGCGGCCGCCGATAGCGGGATCGCCGCGGAAGGTGCGCGCGTAGCCGAGCCTTGCCGCCTCCTGGTCAAGCGAGGATCCCGGATCGGTGATCGCGATGAAGCGGTGGCCGGCCTTGTCGGCGCCGATCGCCTTGGCCACCCGCGCGTGAAAATAATCTTTCAGCGCGTTCGGCTCGGTCGTTCCGCCGGACTTGCTGGACACGATGAAGACGGTCCTCGCGACGTCGATCGCGGCTTCGAGCGAGCGAATTTGGGCCGGATCGGTCGAGTCCAGCACATGGAGTTTCGGAAAGCCCGCCGCCTTCGGAAAGGTCTTCGCCAGCACGTCCGGGCCCAGGCTTGATCCACCCATGCCGAGGACGACCGCGTCGGTGAACTTCTGCTTCTTCACCCGCCGCGCGTAGTCCTCGTAATCAGCCGCCCGCTCCAATTCGGCGGCGGGACTCGTCAGCCAGCCCAGCCATTTATCCTCGTCCGTGTTGGTCCATACGGATTTATCCTTTTGCCATAGCTTGCGGACGGTGCCGGCGGCTCGCCAGTCATCCGCCTTCGCCTCGACGGATTTCGCCATCGAGGGATCGAGCGACAGGGTTTGCCGGTCGATGGCGGAGCCCAGAATCTTTTCCCGTTTCCGGGCGACGGCGCCGAGCAGCTTGTCGGCGGCGTCCTCGAACAACTGCACGCCTTTGTCCACGAGATCCCGCGTGATCGCATCGAGCGAAATTCCGGCTTCCGCGAGCGCGGCGAGCACTTGCCGCGCGTCATCCAGATTTTCCTCGAGGCTGTCGCGCAGCCTGCCGTGATCGCGGAAGCCCTCAAGGGTTGCCGGGGGCACGGTATTGACCGTATCCGGGCCGATCAATTCCTCAACGTAGAGAACGTCGCTGTAGTCCTTGTTCTTGGTCCCGGTCGAGGCCCATAGCAGCCGCTGCGGTCTGGCGCCTTCGGCCGCCAGCTTTTGCCAGCCTTCGCCCGCGAACAGCCGCTTGTATTCCTGATAGGCGAGCCTGGCGTTGGCGATCGCGACCTTGCCCTTGAGCGCGGCAAGGCGCGCTTTCTCCGCGGGATCGTTGGCCTGCGCGATCTTTTCGTCGAGTTGCTTGTCGGCGGCGCTGTCGATCCGGCTGACGAAGAAGCTGGCGACGCTTGCGACATGCGCGGGATCGCCGCCGCTTCGGACATAGTCCTGAAGTCCGGCGAGATACGCCTCGGCCACCTCGATGTAGACCTTTTGCGAGAACAGCAGCGTGATGTTGACGCTGATGCCTTCCGAAATCAGGTGGCGGATCGCGGGCAGGCCCTCCGGCGTCGCCGGCACCTTGATCATCAGATTCTTGCGGTCGACGGATTTCCACAGCCTCTCAGCCTCGGCGATCGTCGCCCTGGTGTCGTTGGCGAGGTAGGGCGAGACCTCAAGGCTGACGAAACCGTCCGCGCCACGGAGCCGGTCGTAGACCGGCCGCAACACGTCGGCGGCGTGCTGGATGTCCTCTACGGCAAGCCGCTCGTAGAGATCGGCGACCGATCGGTCGCCGTTCTTCAGCAGACTGACGATAGCGCTGTCATAGTCGTCCGAACTCCCGATCGCCTTCTCGAAAATCGAGGGATTGGAGGTAACCCCGCGTAATCCGTCGTTTTCGACAAGATGCTTCAAATCGCCCTTGGTTATGAAACCGCGCGCAAGGAAATCGAGCCAGACGGCCTGGCCGTGGTTCTGGAGTTCTCTGACAGGATTCATGACGTTCTTCTCTGTTCGAGGACGCGCCGTTTGGTGGAAATTCCATAACCGCTGCACGCCGGGCTATGTCAACATGACGAAGAAAAGATGGCCTGATCAAGAGCGGGCGCGATGCTAACGTTTGAGGCGGGATATTGATCCGTTGTATGAATTGCCGGGAGTCCGGACCGGGACGGACGCAATTTTGCGACAAATGAAGCCTATTGCGGTGCGGGCTTGCCATTCGATAAAACTTGTGAGAACGGCTGGTTCGAAGGCTCCACGCTGCCGTTATGGTTCGTTCATGCCCCAGTATTTTTTCAACATCCGCGTCGGAAACGATCTGATTCTCGATCCTGAGGGTGAAGAGTTGCGCGATCCCGACCACGCCTGGCGCGCCGCCCGGACGACGATCCGCGAAATTCTCAGATCGGACGGCGAACAGCGGACAATTCTCAATGCGGTGCTGGAAGTTACCGATACCGCCGGTGAAATCGTCCTCGAATTTCCGTTCACCGAGGCCATCCTGGACCAGGTCGGCCGGTCTTCCACGCGGCATTGACCGGCGGGAAATGTTGCCCTGTCGCCTGATCGAAAGGTTGCTGAATGGCCGGCGTATTTGATTTCTGCGCGAACACGCTGGCCGGCGAGCCCTGCGTGCTGAGGCAGTTCGAAGGCCGGGTTCTCCTGATCGTGAACACCGCCAGCGCTTGCGGGTTTACGCCGCAATACAAGGATCTTGAGGACCTGTATCGCACGATGAACCCGCGCGGATTCTCCGTGCTCGGCTTCCCCTGCAATCAGTTCGGCGGGCAGGAGCCGGGCTCCTCCGCCGACATTCAGCAATTCTGCGCCGTCAAGTACGACGTGACTTTTCCGATGTTCGAAAAGATAAATGTCAACGGGGCGGACGCGCATCCGTTGTTCAGGCATCTGAAGACCGAGAAGCCGGGCCTGCTCGGCGAGTCGATCAAGTGGAATTTCACCAAGTTTCTCGTCGACCGGCGGGGGAGGGTGGTGGCCCGCTATGCTCCGACCACAAACCCCAAAAAATTAACGGAAGAAATCGAGGCTCTGCTTTGACCGACCAGACTTTGATCAACCAGACCGCGAACGATCGTCTGCCCGATCGTTTGTCCACCGACCCGCGCAGCGCCTATTACGATGCGGAGATTCTGTCGCGCGATATCGGCATCCGTTTCAAGGGTGTCGAGAAGACCAACGTCGAGGAGTATTGCGTCAGCGAGGGCTGGATACGTGTTGCCGCCGGCAATGCCCGGGATCGCCACGGCAATCCGCTGACCATCAAGCTCAGCGGTACGGTTGAGCCCTACGTCCGGACCGGGAGTTAAGAATTTCTGGCGATGACCGTCGCTGACGTGTCAAGGAGTTCGCGCAACGTAGCTGTCCTTTGATCGAGCGGACACAAGTTGCGAGCGGTCGGCGCCTTCCCCCGGTTATTCCGAAAGCCGAAAACCATGCCTATCACGATTCCGCCGTGGCTCCTGCCTATCCTGATGCTGTTCTGCTCGAATGTTTTCATGACTTTCGCCTGGTACGGGCATCTGAAATTCAAGGAAAGCCCGCTTCCTCTGATCGTTCTGGTGAGTTGGGGCATCGCGTTCTTCGAGTACTGGCTGGCGGTGCCGGCTAACCGCTGGGGCAGCGCGGTCTATTCGGCGGCCGAGCTCAAGACCATTCAGGAAGTGATTACGCTTGTCGTTTTCGCCGGCTTCTCCGTGCTGTACCTGAAACAGCCGCTGGGCTGGAATCACGGTCTGGGCTTTGCGTTCGTTGCCCTCGGCGCGTTTTTCATTTTCCACAAGTGGTGACCGCGCGCCGCGGCGCGGTTATAGCGTTCTCGAGCGAATCATGTTCTCGGGCCTGAGCCCTGGGGATGGAGTTCGGTTCGTGAAGAAAGCGCGTCAAATCAAATAATTGGAGTCTTTCACCGTTTCCGTGAAAGACTCCAGATCACGATGATCCTGGATCGAATCGATCCAGGATCATGAACGTGATCGATTACAATATTTTGAGACGCGGGATGCGGGCGGAAAACCGCTGCACACTTTTCCTCATCCCGCTCTAGATGAGCCGTGTCCGCTGCAATTCATTGATTTCCTGACGCTCGATCGCTGCCTGATCGGCAAAGCCGCGCACCCGCTGGTCGCAGCGCCAGCCGCTCCCGTCGTGCGTGATCGAAAACAGGTTGTAGGCGGCGGGCGGGTAATGCCGATGCGGCACCGCGGACGCCGACGGCACGCCGATGGCGGGAATGCGGCCGTGCGGTCCCTCGAACCACATGGTCGAATGAACATGATCATGGCCGTGCAGGATCAGGCTCACGCCGCGCCGCTTCAGAAGGGCGAGAAGTACGTCGGCATCGGTCAGCCGTTTGTGCGAGGCTTTCGAAGACAGTGGATGATGGATCAGCAGCACGCGAAAGTTCGGATCGCTTTCGAGCTGCGAGAGCCCGCGGTCCAGCGCATCGAGCTGGCTGGGGCCCAGCCGGCCGGTGGCCATGAATGGACCGGTCGGGACCGACGAGGACAGTCCGATCAGCGTCAGCGGTCCTCTGCGTCGCAGGAACGGGAAGGAGAGCGGCGTCCCTTCGCGGGCGCTATCGCCGCGCATATATTCCTCCCATTCGGAAATCTGTTTTTGCGTCGGGCGTACATAGGCGTCGTGATTGCCGGGCACGAGGGTGACGTCGTGGGGAGCGCCGACGCCGCCCAGCCATGCGCGCGCCTGCGTGAACTCGTCCGGAAGCGCGAGATTGATGAGATCGCCGGTGACCGCGATGTGGTCGGGCGATTGGGCCTTGATATCGGCGACCAGAGCGTCCAGCACGTCGCGCCGATGGATGGCGTGCCGGCCGCGCCTCCAGTTCAGATAGCCGAGCATGCGCTTGCCGGCGAGTTGATGCAGCCGCGGCGGAGGCAGCGGTCCAAGATGCGGATCGGACAGATGCGCGAGCGTGAACGTGGACATCAGATGCCGCCTGCCAGGATTCCGGTGTCGGTGAATTCGTGATAGATGCGGCTATCCTCTTCCTTGTTGGAAATTGCGAGCGCCGGGGTCTCGCGTTCCGTCAAATTCGCATACTGCTTCACGGTTATCTCGTACTCCGGAATGTTCTGAAGTTTTGGCAAGAGTGCCGCTATGATGCAAGCGATCATGCAAATGCGAGCGGTCGCTTCGCGGTTTCGGGGGCTTACGCGCCATGAATTCCCACCGCCTGCGGCGCTGTCGCGAGTCCGCGCTGCGCCGGCTGTTTCACCTGTACTGCCGGTTCGCCCGCGGCATGACGCTCGGCGTGCGCGGCGTGGTCCTCGACGCCGACAATAGGGTCTTTCTGGTCAGGCACGGCTATGTGGCAGGCTGGCATTTGCCCGGCGGCGGCGTCGAGGTCGGCGAGGCGTCCCGTACGGCGCTGGAACGCGAACTCATGGAGGAAGGGCGAATCGAGATGCGCGGCGAGCCGGCGCTGCACGGCATTTTCTTCAACAGCCATGTTTCGCGCCGCGATCACGTCGCCGTCTATGTCGTCCGGGACTTCCGGCAGGATCGCAAGCCCGAACCAAATCGGGAGATCATCGATTGCGGTTTTTTCGCCGTCGACGACCTGCCGGCCGAGACCACGGCCGGCACGCGGCTCCGGATCGCGGAAGTCCTTCATCATGAACCGCCGGTCCCCACCTGGCGCAGGTGAACCCACCGGCCGCAATCGGCGGCAGGCGATGGACCGCGCCCGTGGCAGATGCTATCCGCCTTCCTCATGTCCGATCTGTCGCTCACCCTCCTGACCGAAACCGCCAATGACGCGCAGGCCATCGAGCGCCTGCACGAACGCACCTTCGGTCCCGGCCGTTTCGTGCTCAGCGCTTACCGCCTGCGCGAGCAGGTCGATCATTTGCTTGAACTCTCCGTGACCGCCCGCATCGGCACGCTGCTGGTCGGCTCGGTCCGGTTGCTGCCGGTCTGCATCGGCGACACGCCGGCGCTGCTCCTCGGTCCGCTGACGGTCGAGCCGCCGTTCCGCGGGCGCGGGATCGGCCGCGCGATGCTCGAGCGCGCGCTCGGCGACGCGAAAGCGGAAGGGCACCGTCTCGTCGTGCTTGTCGGTGATGAATCCTATTACGGCCGCGCCGGTTTCAGGATGATCCCGAAAGGACAGGTCGACATGCCGGGCCCGGTCGATCGGGCGCGGCTGCTGGTGTGCGAACTGGTGGCCGGCGCGTTCGAGGGCGTGAGCGGCATGATCCGGCCCGACTGGAGGTTCGCGCGGGAAGCTGCGGGCCGGAGCAAATGAATTGAGATCAAATTCAGACTTCATAGCCGGAATAGATCCGGCCATGATCAGGACGGCCTCAATATTTTACGTTCGCGAAGAGCCGCACGTTCAGCCCCGGCAGCAGCACCTGGTCCTTGTTGAAGGCAGCGGCGTTGCGAATCTGCTCGTTCAGCAGATTGTCGCCGACGAGGCCGATGGTCACCGCCTGTCCGCCCAGCCAGTGGTTTCCGGGCAGCGCGGCCGTGTAGCTGACCTCGGCGCGCAGCCGGTTGTAGCCGGGGGTCGGGGTCTCGGCGTCGCTCACGTTGTTCTGCGCGAAGGCATGGAGCAGGTTGATGCGGGCCAGCCAGTTGGCGTCGCGGTAGTAGACGCCTCCGCCCACGCGCTGCGGCGGAATCCGCGGCACGTTGGAGCCGTCCGTGAAGGTCGCGCGGACGATGTCATACTGTCCCTCGATGCCGAAGAGGCCGTTCCACGCCGGCAGAACATCGTATTGAAACTGGAATTCGGCGCCGCGGAAAACGGCATCGGTCTGGGAGTAGATGGCCTGATTCAATTCCAGACCCGGCCCAGCCGCGCACGCTGTCTCGTCGCAGGTATTGCCGGTCAGGTGCCGGTAGATGAAGCCGTTGAACCGCGTATAATAACCGGTCAGTTCAAACCGCAGCGGCCCCGTCGCACGGCGTAATCCGGCCTCGATCGACTTCGCGGTCTCGATGCCGAGATTCGGATTGC
>CAZOOO010000070.1:0-13686 GCA_964581435.1 uncultured Hyphomicrobiales bacterium
ACCCTTACCGGGGCTGCGAGCACGGCTGCGTCTACTGTTTCGCAAGGCCGACCCACGCCTATCTTGGCCTGTCGCCGGGGCTGGATTTCGAATCGAAGCTGTTTGCGAAACCGGACGCACCGGCATTGCTGGAGAAGGAACTGGCCGCGGAGGGCTACGAGCCGAAGATGATCGCGATCGGAACCAACACCGATCCCTATCAGCCGGTCGAGCGTGACCGGAAAATCATGCGAGGCATCCTCGAAGTGCTCGACCGCGCTTCGCATCCGGTCGGCATCGTCACCAAATCGGCGTTGGTGACGCGGGACATCGATATCCTTGCGCGAATGGCGAGGCGCAACCTCGCCAAGGTGGCGATGTCCGTGACATCGCTCGATGCCCGGCTCGCGCGCTCGATGGAGCCGCGGGCATCAACGCCAATGCGGCGGCTGGAGGCGCTGCGCAAGCTGTCGGAAGCAGGCATTCCGACCACGGTGATGGTGGCCCCCGTGATTCCCGCGCTGAACGATTGCGAAATCGAGCGGATTCTCGATGCCGCGGCTCATGCCGGCGTCAGGGAAGCCAACTATGTGCTGCTGCGGCTTCCGCTGGAAGTGCGCGACCTGTTTCGCGAATGGCTCATGGTGAACTATCCGGATCGCTACCGGCATGTGTTCGCGCTGATCCGCGACATGCGCAACGGCCGCGATTACGATTCGCAATGGGGCGCGCGGATGAAGGGCGCCGGGCCAATGGCCTGGATGATCGGTCGCCGCTTCGAGATCGCCTGCGAGAAACATGGGCTCAACAAAAAACGCTCAAGGCTGACGACGGACCATTTCGCCAAGCCGAAATGCGGCGGCGGGCAGCAGTTGAGCCTGTTCTGAGCGGAGCTTCAGCCCGTAGCCGCTTTCGCGGGAAAGATACGTCAGGAGAGCGGGCATAAATCCGTTTCGGCATTGTCTCCCGGTTTTCCCACATCCACTATCGCCGGATGATTCGGGGTCGATCCAGGGACAAGGCGGAGAAACCGCCGGGCGGCGTGTTGGCTGTCGCACGGCCGGACTTCCGGCGCGAGCGGGAGCTGATGGAGCGCGGCGTCTGGCCGGTCGCGGGCTGCGACGAGGTCGGGCGCGGGCCACTGGCGGGACCGGTGGTCGCCGCCGCGGTCGTGCTTGATCCGAACCATATTCCCAAAGGCATCGATGATTCCAAGCGCCTGACCGCCGCGCGCCGCGAGGAGTTGTTCGAGGAGATCGTGGCGACCGCATCTTTCGCGGTGGCTTATGCGCCGGTCGAGCGGATCGACCGCGACAATATCCTGCGCGCATCGCTGTGGGCGCTCGCGCGCGCGGTCCATGCGCTGCCGGACCCGCCGAAACACGTCTTCGTCGACGGGCGCGACAGAATCGAGATCGCTTGCGAATGCGAGCCGGTGATCGGCGGCGACGGGCTCGTGCTGTCGATCGCCGCCGCCTCGATCGTCGCCAAGGTCACGCGCGATCGGCTGATGTGCAAGCTGGCGCAGGATTGCCCCGGCTACGGTTTCGAGACACATAAGGGCTACGCGGTCCCCGGCCATCTTGAGGCGCTCGGCCGCCTCGGGCCAAGCCTTCATCATCGCAGCTTCTTTGCGCCGGTTGCCGCGGCGCGCGAACGTCACCGCGCGTTGCTCGCCGGAGAAAGCGCCTCCACCAGTGAAACGTCGGCCGCGGTAGCGGTCGAGGCCGTCATCTGACCATAGCGTTTTCGAGCGAAGTGGGAACCGGTTCGCGTGAAGAAAACGCGTCAAAACAATATCTAGAGCTTCGCTTCTGATTCAATCAGAAGCGAAAATGCTCTAGGCAGGCCGGTTGCCTCAAAGGTTCACGGGCCTTATCACTCGCGGCCACCCCGCTCCGCGCGCTTGAGAGCCTGATTCAACGGCGTTGAATCAGGCTCTCACCTTAACTTTTGATCGAGCATGATCTTATCCGAAAACCGGTTTCCACTTTTCGGGATCATGCTCTAAGAACCCCGCACGACCCGCCGCCATCAGGTCCTTCATGCGTTTTACATCGCTGGTTGTCGAACTGATCCGCGCCAGGCCGCTTTTGGTATTCTGGCTCGTGGCGCTGTTTCAGGCGGCGATGTGGCTCACGGTGTCGCTGCTGCTGTATCGCGGCCCGCCCGGCGACCTCGCGACCGCGCTGGCGTTCGGCCGGGAGTATCAGGTTGGAACGGATCTCGGACCGCCTTTCGCGTTCTGGCTCGCCGACATCGCCTATCGCGCCGCCGGCAGCCACATGTTCGGCGTCTACCTGCTGTCGCAGTTCTGCTTCATCGTTGCATTCCGGGTTTTGTTCGAACTGGCCCGGACCATCGTCGGCAGCCGGCAGGCGGTTCTTGCCGTCCTGTTGACCATGGCGGTTACTGCGTTCGGGGGCCCAAGCCTGGCATTCGGTCCGCCGGTGCTCGCTCTTCCGCTGTGGTCGCTATTGCTGTTGCATAGCTGGCAGATCGTCGGGCAGGGCCGCAATGCGTGGTTCGCGCTGTCCATCGAGGCCGGTCTGCTGCTGCTGACCACGCCGGCGGCGGTCGGGCTGTTGCTGGCGCTGGCCGTGTTCGCCCTGGCGACGGAGCGCGGCCGATATGCCCTGGGTTCGGTCGATCCCTTGTTCGCGCTGCTGGTGATCGCGGTGCTGGCGCTGCCCTACCTGGTCTGGCTGGTGCGGGCCGACGCGCTTGGACCGCCGCCTTGGCCCGATATTTTCGAACTGCATCTGCGGCTGTTGCGCTGGGGCGAACTGCTCCTCTCGCTCGTGTTCGCGACGGCGGGCCTTTTGCTGCTGGTTGTCCTCAATTCCAGTTTCGTCAATCGGATGTCCGAGGACGCGCCGGTGATCGCGCGGCCGCCGGTGGATCCGTTGGCGCACACGTTCGTCTATGCCTTCGCCCTCGCGCCGGCGCTCGGCGGAAGTCTGGTCGCGGCGCTGTTCGGCGTCGATCACGCCGTTGGAGGCGCGCCGATCGCGCTGTTGATGTCGGGTCTGGCGGTGGTCCTGCTCGCCGGCGATCTCATCCCTTTACGCCGTCTGCGGGTGCTTCGCGCGGCGTGGCTCGCCGCCGTCGTGGCTCCGGCGCTGGTGGTGATCGCGACGGTCGTCGGTCGGCCGTGGTTCGCCAACGCCGAGGTTGCGACCTCTATCCCGGCATCCGCCATCGGTACTTTTTTCGGCGAGAATTTCGAGCGTCGCACCAACCGTCCGCTGCAGGCTGTCGCGGGTGACCCGCAATTGGCGGCCCTGGTCGCGCTCGGCCCGTCGCGGCCCCATCTGCTGCTCGACGCGGCGTCCATAGCGTTTTCGAGCGAAGTGGAATCCGGCTCGCGTGAAGAAAACGCGTCAAAACATAAAGATAGAGTCCTTCACCGCTTCCGTGAAGCGGTGAAGGACTCTAGGCGCACGCCGTGGGTAACGCCGGCGAAGTTCAACGAACTCGGCGGGGTCGTGGTCTGGCGGGCGTCCGACACCGCGGGTACGCCGCCCGAAGCCATCGCCAGGCGGTTTCCGGGCATTGTTCCGGAGATTCCGCGCACGTTTGAATATCTCGTCAACGGCCGGCTGCCTCCGTTGCGGATCGGTTGGGCCATCGTCCGGCCGAAGGCGCCGTAGAAACGCATCATCGCGTCCCGCCATTGCGAGAGCTGAGTTCCTCATCTTCGACGAACGGCAACGACGAGGCCATCCATTTTAGCCTCGATTGCTTCGCTTCGCTCGCAATGACGAATTGAAGTTCAGCGTGTCTCTTCCAGCGCTTTGGCGATCGCGCGCAGGTCGAGCCACGCCGTCCGCTTGTCGGCCGGCGAGCGCAGGAGATAGGCCGGGTGGAACGTCGCCGTCGCGCGGATCGTGCGCGTGCCGGTATCGTAGTCGAACCATTTGCCGCGGGTTCTCTTGATTCCCTCTCGGGTCTGCAACAGCGTCTGCGTCGAGGGATTGCCGAGCGTGACCAGAACGTCGGGGTTCACCAGTTCGACCTGGCGCCGGATGAACGGCAGGCAGATCTGGGTTTCCTGCGGCGTCGGCGTCCGGTTGCCGGGCGGCCGCCATGGAATGACGTTGGCGATGTAGACGTCGCCGCGCTTGAGGCCGATCGCGGCGATCATCCGGTTGAGAAGCTGGCCTGAGCGGCCGACGAACGGCAGGCCCTCGATGTCCTCGTCGCGTCCCGGTGCCTCGCCGACGAACATCAACCGCGCCTGCGGATTACCGTCGGCGAACACCAGCCGCGACGCGGTGAATTTCAACGCGCAGCCGTCGAAGGTGTCGAGCAGCGTCCGCAGCGCCTCCAGCGAGGGTGCGGTGCGGGCGGCCTCGCGCGCGGATTCGATCGCGATGTCCGGCGGCGGGGCTACCCCGGCGCGAGGCGCTGCGGTGGCGGTCTGGCGAGGCGGCTGCCGCGCCGCCGTGACGGGAGCGGTTCCGGCCGCCGCAGCGACGGGCCGGTCGGGGTTGGCCAGATCGGGCATGGAGAGGCGGTCGATCGGCTCATCCCCCAGCGCGCAGTCGACCCCTGCTTCAAGATAGAAGGCGAGAAGTTCTCGAACGGTGGTTGCGCGATCTGATGTCATGTCGGCGTCCGCGGCTCTAGCCTTAACTTTTTGATCGAGCATGATCTTATCCGAAAACCGGTTTCCACTTTTCGGGATCATGCCCCAAACTGCGAAGGGGTCTGCGTGGAACGCCGGACGGGCGCTTTCCCCGGTTGTTCTCGAGCAAAAAATCGGAAACAACAAGCCGCAGAAGCATTACAAACGCGAAGGCCGCCGGGTGCGGGAAGCAGATCATGAGCAGCGACGAATTGCCGCCGCGCGAATCCATGGATTTCGATGTCGTGATCGTCGGCGCGGGACCGTCCGGCCTGTCGGCGGCGATCCGGCTCAAGCAGCTCGATTCCGGTCTCAGCATCGTCGTCGTTGAAAAAGGGTCGGAGGTCGGCGCCCATATCCTGTCCGGCGCGGTGATCGATCCAGCCGGGCTCGACAGGCTGGCGCCGGACTGGCGCGACGATGCCGATTGCCCGCTCAAGACGCAGGTCAAGGACGACCGGTTCTACTGGATGACGCGGGGCGGCGCGATCCGGCTGCCCGGCTTCCTGATGCCGCCGCTGATGAACAATCATCACTGCTACATCGGCTCGCTCGGCAACCTCTGCCGCTGGCTCGCGCGGAAGGCGGAAGCGCTCGGCGTCGACATCTATCCCGGCTTCGCGGCGACGGAACTGCTCTATGACGACGACGGCGCGGTGCGCGGCATCGCGACCGGCGACATGGGCATCGCGCGGGACGGCTCGCTGAAAAGTTCCTATACGCGCGGCATGGAACTGGTCGGCAAGTATACGCTGTTCGCGGAAGGCGCGCGGGGCAGCCTGTCGAAGCAGTTGATCGCGAGATTCGCTCTCGACAAGACCAGCGAACCGCCGAAATTCGGCATCGGCCTCAAGGAAGTCTGGCAGGTCGACCCCGCCCGGCACCGCAACGGGCTGATCCGGCATTCCTTCGGCTGGCCGCTGAACAATTCCACCGGCGGCGGCTCGTTTCTCTATCACTATGACGACGACCGCGTCGCGGTCGGCTTCGTCGTGCATCTGAATTATGACGATCCGTACCTGTCGCCGTTCGAGGAGTTCCAGCGGTTCAAGACCCATCCGGCGATCCGGGGCGTGTTCGAGGGCGGCAAGCGGCTGGCCTACGGCGCGCGCGCCATCACCGAGGGCGGCTACCAGTCGGTGCCGCGCCTGACTTTCCCGGGCGGCGCGCTGATCGGCTGCGCGGCGGGATTCGTCAACGTTCCGCGCATCAAGGGCGTTCACAACGCCATGGGCAGCGGAATGCTGGCCGCGGAGCACGTCGCTACGGCGCTCGCCGCCGGGCGCGCCAATGACGAGATCGCCGAATACGAGAATGCCTGGCGCGGTTCCGCGATCGGCAAGGACCTGTTCAAGGTTCGCAACGTCAAGCCGCTATGGTCGAAGTTCGGCACCGTCGCCGGCGTGGTGTTGGGCGCCCTCGATATGTGGACCAACACCTTGTTCGGTTTCTCGCTGCTGGGAACCTGGCCGCACACCAAGCCGGACCGCGAGATGCTCGATCCGGCCCGGGCCCATGTGCGGATCGCCTATCCGAAGCCGGACGGCAAGCTGACCTTCGACAAACTTTCGTCGGTGTTCCTCTCCAACACTAATCATGAGGAGGATCAGCCGGTTCACCTGAAAGTCGCCGACGCGGTCCTGCACAAGACCTCGGAACGCGACGTCTATGCCGGGCCTTCGAGCCGCTATTGTCCTGCCGGCGTCTATGAATGGGTCGAGGACGGTGCGAGCGTGCGCTATCAGATCAACGCGCAGAATTGCGTTCACTGCAAGACCTGCGATGTGAAAGACCCGAACGGCAACATCACCTGGGTGCCGCCCGAGGGCGGCGGCGGACCCAACTACGAGGCGATGTGAATCCGCGGGCGCAGCGGGGCTATGCGCGCTGCCATGATGACGCCATACTCGGCGACGCAAGCGGCTGGCTGAAACGCGGCGCGAATGTTATAGCGTTTTCGAGCGAAGTGGAATCCGGTTCGCGTAAAGAAAACGCGTCAAATCAAAAAGCTAGAGTCTTTCACCGCTTCACGGAAGTGGTGAAAGACTCTAGAAGCGATCATGCAGTGGTGCCGGCGGGGGTTGCGTACCGAGAGACCCTGATGCTTTTTGCCGTGAAATCTGGAGCGACGCGAATCCCGATGTTGTTCATTCGTTTCAAATGCTTCGCGATGGCTGTCGCCGCTGCGACATTGTTGACCCCGTCCGGTCCGCTGGCGGCTCAGACGCCGGTCCATCCGACCGAGACCGCGCAATTTCCGAGCGCCAGGGATCTGCGCACCATGACGACGTCGGGCAGCTATCTCGCCGCGCGCCATGCCAGCGTCGAGCGCGACGCCAGGTCGGCGGCGACGTTCTATCGTTCGGCGTTGCGCACCGATCCGAAGAACAACGAGCTTCTGGACCGCGCGTTCATCTCGTCGCTGGCCGAAGGCGATATCGCCATCGCCGTGAAGCTCGCCGACCGCATTCTCGCCATCGACAAATCCAACCGTGTCGCGCGGCTGGTCGTCGGCGTCCATAATCTCAAGCTGAAGAAGTACGCGGCCGCCCGAAAAAACATAAAACTGTCCATCCGCGGACCGATCACCGATCTGGTGGCGACGTTGCTGTCGGGCTGGGCCGACTACGGCGCCGGCGACATCAAGCAAGCCGTCGCCGGCATCGACGCGCTGACCGGTCCGGAATGGTACCCGATCTTCAAGGACCTGCATTCGGGAATGATGCTTGATCTTGCGGGCCGGGACAAAGAAGCCGGCGCTCGTCTCGAGCGCGCTTACAAACTCGACGATTCGGCGCTCCGCGTGGCCGATGCCTATGCGCGGTGGCTGTCGCGCAACGAGGGCGGTGCGTCGGCGCTGGCCGTGTACGAGTCGTTCGACAAGAAACTGGCGCGGCATCCGCTGATCCAGGAGGGCATCAAGGAGATCAAGGCCGGCAAGAAGCTGCCGCAACTCGTCAACTCGCCGCAAGCCGGCGCCGCCGAAGCCCTTTACGGCATCGGCGCGTCCCTGACCCGGCGCGGCGGCGAGGATCTGGCGCTGGTCTATCTGCAACTCGCGCTTTATCTCTCGTCTGATCATCCGATGGCGCTGTTGTCGCTCGCCGATCTCTATGAATCGGTGAAGAAGCCGGAGATGGCGATCGGCGTCTATCAGCGCGTGCCGGTCGATTCCCCGCTGAAGCGCAACGCCCAGATTCAACTCGCCACCAACCTCGACGCCGTCGACCGCAGCGACGAGGCGATCAAGATCCTCAAGAGCGTCACGGCGCAGGACCCGAACGACCTGGAAGCGATCATGGCCCTCGGCAACGTCGAGCGGGGCCGCAAGAAGTTCGCCGATTGCGCAAAGACCTACGGCAAAGGCATCGACGTCATCGCCGAGGCCAAGGACAAGCCGAATTGGGTCTACTACTATTTCCGCGGTATCTGCGAGGAACGGTCGAAGAACTGGGACAAGGCGGAAGTCGACATGAAGAAGGCGCTCGAGATTCAGCCCGAGCAGCCGCATGTGCTGAACTATCTCGGTTACTCCTGGATCGACCGTGGCCTCAATCTCGATGAAGCCATGAAGATGATCAGGCGCGCCGTCGATCAGCGGCCGGACGACGGCTATATCGTCGACAGCCTCGGCTGGGCCTATTACCGTATCGGCAACTACGACGAGGCGGTCAAGACGCTGGAGCGCGCCATCAACCTCAAGCCCGAGGACCCGACGGTGAACGATCACCTTGGCGACGCTTACTGGCGTGTCGGCCGGACGCTGGAGGCGAAATTCCAGTGGGCGCACGCGCGCGACCTGAAGCCGGAAGCGGACGAACTGCCGAAAATCGAGGCGAAGATCGAAAACGGCCTGCCCGCGGATGAAACCCCGTCAGCGGCCTCGGCGGACAAGAAGAAGGACGACGGCAAGGGCGGCTGACACGGGCGGCTGACAACGCCGCCGCGCCGGCCCCGCCGTCGTTGCGGCGTCGCTTGCGTAATCCGCACCCTGCCTGATGCCATCGCAAAAAACATTTGATTTGCGCGCCTTTTTTGGATTTGACATCCGGCATGATCGTCACCGGCGTCACGGATTTGGAAACGGCCGCACCGGCGCTGAGCGAGACGGCGCGCGCCAAGGTCAATCTCACCTTAAGGGTCGTGGGCCGGCGCGCCGACGGTTTTCACGATCTCGAAAGCGTGGTGGCGTTCGCCGACTGCGTCGATCGTCTCACCCTGACGCAGGGCGCGGAGCTGTCGCTGGTCGCCGGCGGCCCGCGGGCGCGGGAGTGCGGCCAAACAGCCGATAATCTCATTCTCAAGGCGGCGCGGCTGTTCAGCGAACGGGTCGCGAACCTGAAGGCGGGCGCCTTCGCGCTGGACAAGCATTTGCCGGTTGCTGCCGGCATCGGCGGCGGATCGGCTGATGCGGCGGCGGCGTTGCGGCTTCTGGCGCGGGTCAACGGCATTGCGATCGATGATCCGCGATTGATCGAGACGGCGCGACTGACCGGCGCCGACGTGCCGGTCTGTGTCCGCTCGGCAAGCTGCGTCATGACAGGCGTCGGCGAATCCCTGCTGCCGCTGGATCTGCCGGCGATGCCCGCCGTGCTGGTCAATCCGTGTGTTCCGGTGGCGACGAAGGATGTCTTCGCCGCGCTCGGCCTTCGCAAAGGCGAACTGAATGTCGGCGTCAACGATGTGATCGAGGCGATCGTGTGGCCGAAGGCCGGTGCGCCGGTGAACGACTGGCTCACCATGCTGTCGGACGGCACCAATGACCTCGAAGCGCCGGCGATCCGGGTTCAGCCTGTCATCGGCGAGGTGCTCGCGAGGTTGCGGGCGACCGGCGCGCGGCTGTCACGGATGTCCGGCTCGGGCGCGACCTGCTTTGCGATCTTCGACAGTGAGGCGGCCGCGCATCACGCCGCACAGACGATCTGGCTCGATCGCCCGCAATGGTGGGTTCATGCGGGGGTGTTGGGTTGAGACGCGGGACGGCGGTTGATGGCCGTCATTCCGTGGCATCGATGGACGTCATCGATCCGGATCGTTATAGCGTTTTCGAGCGAAGTGGAATCCGGTTCGCGTAAAGAAAACGCGTCAAATCAAAAAGCTAGAGTGTTTCACCGCTTCCGTGAAGCGGTGAAACACTCTAGTGCGACCGCGCCAGGCAGAACGCTACGACCTGCTCCAGCGCGCTCTTCATCGGTGACGGCGGAAACAGCGCCAGCGCATCGACCGCCATCGCGCCGTAGTGCTGGGCGCGGTTGAGCGTATCCTCCAGCGCGCGATGCTTGGTCATCAGCCCGATGGCGTGATTGAGGTCGTTGTCGCCGATCTTGCCCTGCTCGAGCGCCCGCACCCAGAATTCGCGCTCGACATCGTTGCCGCGCCGGAATGCCAGCACGACCGGCAGGGTGATCTTGCCTTCGCGGAAGTCGTCGCCGACGTTCTTGCCGAGCTTCGCCGACTTGCCCCCGTAATCGAGCACGTCGTCGACAAGCTGGAAGGCGATGCCGAGATTCATGCCGAAGGAGGCGGCCGCTGTTTCCTCGGCCTTCGGACGGCCGCCGAGCACCGGGCCGACCTCGCAGGCCGCGGCGAACAGCTCGGCCGTCTTGCCGCGGATGACCGCGAGATACTCGTCTTCCGTCGTGGCGGTGTTCTTAGCCGCCGCGAGCTGCATGACTTCGCCCTCGGCGATGGTGGCCGCCGCCGAAGACAGGATGTCGAGCGCGCGCAGCGAGCCGACCTCGACCATCATGCGGAACGCCTGTCCAAGCAGGAAGTCGCCGACGAGAACGCTGGCCTCGTTGCCCCACACCATGCGGGCCGACAGCCTGCCGCGGCGCAGCTCGCTTTCGTCGACCACGTCGTCGTGCAGCAGCGTCGCGGTGTGCATGAATTCCACCGAAGCCGCGAGCTTGACGTGGCCTTCACCGGAATAACCGGCGAGATTGGCCATCGCCAGCGTCAGCATCGGGCGCAGCCGCTTGCCGCCGGACGAGATCAGGTGGTTGGCGACTTCCGGAATCATCGTGACGTCCGACCCGGTCCGCGACAGGATGGTGGCGTTGACGCGCTCCATGTCGGCGGCGACGAGCGCGACAAGGTGGTCGATGGAGCCTGTCGAGTGACTTTCGAAGGGGACGATGACCGCCAAGCTGAGGATCTCCGGTTTACGAATTTCGTCTCATTCTAACCGTTGCACCATAGAAAGTGCTGGTTGGCCCGGCAAGCGCAGGTAATTGTTGACAGGGAGTCGTTGACATGGGCCACAGGGATGCGACGCTCAGTAGGCAGGAGAGCGTGACGTTGCGGGAATTGGTTCGAACCAACGACATGGTGCTGGTGTCGGCGGTCGGCGCGCTGTTGGACGGCGCGAGAATTTTTCATCTGGTGCTGGACCAGAACATGAGTGTGGTTGAGAGGTCGCTTGGGGTGCTGCCTCGCCGTATTCTGGTGAATGACGGCGACAATCGCGCGGCGCGGCGGCTTCTCGCCGAAGCCGGGCTGGCTCATGAATTGCGCCCCGAAGACGCTGATGACCCGCGCGCAACCTGACATTGGCGAGGATGCGTTTCTCGGTGGGCGGCTGCGATTGCATCAGCCTTTGTCCGGCCACCGCGCGGGTCACGACGCCATCCTGCTCGCCGCCGCGACGCCGGGCACGAGCGGCGATCGTATCGTCGATTTCGGGGCGGGCGTCGGCGCCGCCGGGCTCGCGGTGGCGACACGGGTTGCCGGCATCGATCTGGTGCTGGTCGAGCGCGACGAAACCCTCGCCGGTCTGGCGCGCCGCAACGCGGATCTCAACGGGATCGCGGCGCGGGTCTGCATCCTCGATGTCGCGGCCGGGGCGGAGGCTTTCGCACGTATCGGTCTTGGCCCCGACAGCGCCGACGTGGTGCTGATGAATCCTCCCTTCAACGATGCGGTACGCCACCGGCCGTCGCCGGATCGAAACCGTCGCGCGGCGCATGTCGCGGAACCGTCGAGCCTGGGCATCTGGACTCACGCCGCGCGGCGTATGCTGAAATCCGGCGGCGTGCTCAGCCTGATCTGGCGCAGCGACGGTCTGGCCGAGGTACTGGGCGCGCTTGAGCGCGGCTTCGGCGGCATCGCGATCCGGCCGGTGCATCCGCATCCCGGCAAGCCGGCGATCCGCGTTCTGGTTCGCGCCGTCAAAGGCAGCCGCGCGCCGCTCAGGCTGTGCCCGGGTTTGATGCTCAGCGATGAGGCGGGCCGGCCCGCCAGGGAGGCTCAGGACGCTCTCGCGAGCGGTCAGGCCCTTGTCGCCACGGGCGAGTTCCAGTGAAACCGCGTTGCCGAAGGCGCGGTGTCGCTCCCGTCCATTCAAGGAGAGCGCTGGCTGTCTCGCGCGGACCTGAAGCGAATTGTCGCAAGAAGGCTACCGTCAGGTGTACCCGATAGATAGATACATGCTTCATCTTATTAATCGGCGATTGATATGGTGATGAATTGCCGGGATTCAGGAAGACCCCATGATCGGACGAACAAGAGCAGCGCTGATGAAACTGGTTCCCAAGCGATGGCGGCGCGGGACCGCGGTGGTGCCGGTGGTGCGGTTGTCCGGCTTGATCGGCGCGGTCACGCCGCTCAGGCCGGGCATGACGCTCGCGGGCGTCGTCCGAACGCTGGAGCGCGCGTTCTCGGTAGATAACGCCAAGGCGGTGGCGCTGGTGGTCAATTCGCCGGGCGGCTCGCCGGTGCAGTCACGCCAGATTTATCTGCGCATCCGGCAGCTATCGCGGGAGAAAGAGATTCCGGTTCTGGCGTTCGTCGAGGACGTCGCCGCCTCGGGCGGTTACATGATCGCCTGCGCGGGCGATGAGATTTTCTGCGATCCCTCGTCGATCCTGGGTTCGATCGGCGTGGTCGGAGGCGGCTTCGGCTTCACCGAACTGATCAGGAAGATCGGCGTCGAGCGCAGGCTGTACACGGCGGGCGAACACAAGGCGACGCTCGATCCCTTTCTTCCCGAGAACCCCGATGATGTGGCGCGGCTGAAAGCGATCCAGCGCGAGATCCACGCCACCTTCATCGAATTGGTGAAAGCGAGCCGCGGGGAGCGGCTGAAAGGGGCGGACGACCTTTTGTTTACCGGCGAATACTGGGCCGGCGAGCGGTCGGTGGCGCTCGGTCTCGCGGACGCGATCGGCGATCTCCGCTCGACGCTGCGGGCGCGGTTCGGCGATAAGGTCAGCACGCCGCTGATCGCGCCTTCGACCGGCCTGCTATCGGGACTGCTGGGCCGCAAAGCGGGAGCCGGGACCCTGGCCTCGCTTGACGGCATGGCAGGGATGCCGGATGCGTTGATCTCCGCGCTCGAGACTCGGGCGATTTGGGCCAAATTCGGGTTTTAGAACCGGCCCCGACGAAATCATGCGCCATTTGGTCTCGAAACGGAGATTGCGGGAACGATCGGGTTAGGAGAGAATATTAGCCGAATGAGATCCGGTAACGAAGGAAGAGGATCGAGCGATGCCGCCACTGATTGCACTTGCAGCTACCCTGGGTGGACTGGTCGCGGTCCGCTGGCTCTACCACACCGCCAGGCGGATCAACCAGGAGCTGGAGGAGGCGCGGCTGGCCCGCGTCGCCGAGCCGGCGCGCCGCGATATTCCGACGCTGCGGCGCGACCCCCGCACCGGAGCCTACCGGCCCGACTGAGCGGGTTGCGCGAGGCGCCTTGCGTTTGCCGGGTATCCGGTGCCTTGAATTTCCGGCGTCTTGAATTTTCGGCGTCTTGGGAATTTCAAGCCAACAATGCCGCGGATGGCCGGGGTAAACCGGCCATTTTCGGCAAGCTGTGTTCCGCCATCGCTTGATTTGGGTGTTCCCGCCCGATACGGTCGCGTCGCGCCGACCGATTTCGCGAATCCCTAAAAGACGAATGGACTCCTTGCCCCCGCATATGCGCCCGGAACGCTCGTTCCAGGGCCTGATCCTGACCTTGCAGCGCTATTGGGCGGACTATGGCTGCGTGATTTTGCAGCCCTACGACATGGAAGTCGGGGCGGGCACCTTTCATCCGGCGACCACGCTTCGCGCGCTGGGTCCGAAGCGCT
>CAZOOO010000071.1:0-13541 GCA_964581435.1 uncultured Hyphomicrobiales bacterium
ACTAGAAACCCATATTTGCTAGTGGTCCTTTGATTCTAATATTTGCAGGAAACCCCTGCCGCAACGGGATGCAAATGTTAGAATCTGACCACTAGCTTGTTAGTCCTGCTGACGCCGGAAAGCAGTATCTGACGTATTTGTCTTGTCGATTTACGAGCTTGGTAAAATTAATCTACCAAAACGCCATGGATATGAATCAACCGATGGTTTGCGGTCGGTCGCCCGGACGGTCGAGGCATCTTCGAATGTGTGCCGGCCGTCGACTCCGATCTATCGATACCCAGTTAGAAAAGAAGGCGATCCAGTGTCCAGAGCCATCGCACGTTGCCGGAATGTTGAGGATTTCCGTCTGCTGGCCAAGCGGCGTCTCCCATCCCCGATCTTCCATTACATCGACGGTGCGGCTGACGACGAGATCACTTTCCGACGCAACACCGAGGCGTTCGCGAGTTGCGACCTCGTGCCCAATGTGCTGGCCGGTGTGGAGGCCGTCGACATGTCGGTCACGGTCATGGGCAGGAAGCTCGATCTGCCGCTGTTCCTGTCGCCGACGGCGCTCCAGCGCCTGTTCCATCACGACGGGGAGCGCGCCGTCGCCAGAGCCGCCGAGAAATTCGGAACCTATTTCGGCGTCTCGTCGCTCGGCACCGTGAGCGTCGAGGAGATCGGACGGAGCATCAAGACGCCAAAGATGTTCCAGCTCTATTTCCACAAGGACCGGGAATTGACGTGGAGCATGGTCGAGCGTTGCCGGGAGGCAAAGTTCGACGCCATCGCGCTGACCGTCGACACCATCACGGGAGGCAATCGTGAGCGGGATCTGCGCACGGGATTTACGTCTCCGCCAAAGCTGACGCTTGCCAGCCTCGCCAGTTTCGCCCTGCGTCCCGGCTGGACCTGGAACTATCTCACCAAGGAGAAATTCAGCCTTCCTCAACTCGACGGCCATGTAAGCCAGGGCACCAACATCGCCATCTCCGTCGGCGAGTATTTCTCGACGATGCTCGATCAGGGGATGAACTGGAAAGACGCAGCGGACGTCAGGGCGCGTTGGGGCGGTCAATTCTGCCTGAAAGGGGTGATGAGCGTCGAGGACGCAAAGCGCGCCGTGGACATCGGCGCGTCGGCCATCATGGTCTCCAATCACGCCGGCCGGCAGCTCGACGGGTCGCGATCGCCTTTCGATCAGATAGCGGAGATCGCCGATGCGGTCGGCGGACAGATCGACATCATATGCGACGGAGGGATTCGTCGCGGCACCCATGTTCTCAAAGCCATGGCGGCGGGCGCGACCGCCTGCTCCGGTGGACATCTTTACCTCTATGCACTGGCGGCTGGCGGCCAGGCCGGCGTCGAGAAGACGCTGTCCAATCTGAAGGCCGAGATCGAAAGGGATATGAAGCTGATGGGCGTGACCGACCTGGGACAGCTCAATTCCAGTCATCTGCGCTTCAGATAACCAGGTCGTTGCAATGCGGGACGGCTGCTCTGACAACTTGCCCCTTGGCACGCAAACGGTCGAAATGTTCGACAGGAATGGGACGAGAAGTTCGATGTCTGAAGGTTTTACCGAACGAACGATCGACGCTGGAGATGCGGAAATTTCCCGCGTGACGGGTGGATCGGGCGATCCAGCCTCGCTTTCGGATCAGAAGGCAATGGCCGAAGCCAAGATCGCGCAGTTAGTAAGTTTGTTCAAACCCTTCCCTATGCGAGTGAGATTTTCGGTGTGTATCAGCCTTAGATAGGCCGGCGATCGAACCGGCGGATCAAGCGGTTCGAAGCCGGCGTCGCTGGCTCACCCGTTACTGATCTGAAAAAGCTTTATGAGCGTAGGTTGCGGTGAAATTTGTCGACAACGACGTCTACACCCGTTTCCGGTCTTTTTCTGCCCGTACCATCATGTTTGATTTCTGGTTCGATTATTGTTTCAGAGATCAAAACCGACACCTGAACGTCCCCCGACAAGCTAAGATCGCAGATGACCCGATTTAAAGTGCTTGAGCTCCGTATCGGCCGCGTCGCACCTCTCGGCTCATCAGACACGCTCAGCGCCATCGATAAGCACCAAATCCACGGACCTCTGCCGGTAGGCCCTCTGGGCTTCGAGGGCGACGAACAAGCCGATCGCAGGCACCATGGCGGGCCGCACAAGGCCATCCACGCCTACTCCATCTCTCACCTCGCCACCTGGGCCGACGAACTTCCGGAACGCGCCAACCGTTTTCGGCCTGGTGCCTTCGGTGAGAACCTTGTAGTCAACGGCGCCAGCGAATCCGATCTCTGCCTGAATGACCGTTGGCGCATTGGCTCCGCCCTGATCGAGGTCAGCCAGGGACGCCAGCCATGTTGGAAATTGAACCTACGTTTCGGCGTTCACGACATGGCGCGCCGGGTTCAGGACACCGGGCGAACTGGATGGTACTTCCGAGTTATCGAGCCCGGGTCTATCGCGGCCGGCGACTGCGGCAAACTGATCGCCAGGCCAAACCCCGGCTGGTCCCTCACCCGCGCCTCCCACTTACTCTACCATGACACAATGAATCGGTCGGCACTTGCCGAACTGACCGATCTCCCGGGTTTGCCTGAAAGCTGGCGCCGATTGGCCTTAGCTCGGTTGGCGTCAGGCAAAACCGAAAGCTGGTCGCGCCGGATCGAAACCCCGACGTTATAGGAGCGCCCCTTGCGGTTGCTCGGCGACGGTAGCGGGAACGTGATCCCGTTCGACCATCCGAAGTCCGGAGAGCTTTACTGCTCGGAGGTCAAGAAGCTCGTCACGGCGCTCAAGACCGGTCCAAAGACGACCGAAACGCGAGTCGCTTTCCGCACCCTGATTGACTGCATTGTGGTGTATCCCGCACGCGGACGCCTACGTTCATGGGGCGGGCATTCATTGATCGTCGTCCTGCCCGAACAATCCGAACTGCGCCGGATCGCGCGATGGCTCGGCGAGACCGAGATGGCGGAAAGCGTGCGAGGTGAGCAAGCGCCCGCGCGGGGTGCGTTGCAGATAGCCGCACTGGATCAAAAACGGCTCGATGATGTCCTCGATGGCGTCGCGCGGCTCCGACAGCGCCGCCGCCATGGTTTCCACACCCACAGGCCCGCCGCCGTAGTTCAGCGCGATGGCCGTGAGATAGCGCCGATCCATCGCATCGAGACCGGCGGCATCGACTTCCAGCGCGCCGAGCGCGTGATCGGCGACTGCGCGGTCGATCGCGGCGGCGTCGGCAGCTGAAGCGAAATCGCGCACCCGCCGCAGCAGCCGTCCAGCGATGCGCGGCGTACCGCGGGCGCGGCGGGCGATCTCGTTGGCGCCGTCCGCCGTCATGCCGACGCCAAGCACCCGAGCGCCACGGCTGACGATCTTCTCCAGTTCATCCTCGGTATAGAAATTCAGCCGCACCGGAATCCCGAAGCGGTCGCGCAGCGGATTGGTGAGAAGGCCGGCGCGCGTGGTGGCGCCGACCAGCGTGAATTTCGCCAGCTCGATCTTCACCGAGCGCGCCGCCGGACCTTCGCCGATGATGAGGTCGAGCTGGAAGTCCTCCATCGCCGGATAGAGCACTTCCTCGACCGCCGGCGACAGGCGATGGATTTCATCGATGAACAACACGTCGCGCTCTTCGAGGTTGGTCAGCAGCGCCGCGAGATCGCCAGCCTTGGCGATCACCGGGCCGGAAGTAGCGCGAAAGCCGACGCCGAGTTCGCGCGCGACGATCTGCGCCAGCGTGGTCTTGCCGAGGCCGGGAGGACCTACGAACAGCACATGATCGAGCGCCTCTTTGCGCTTGCGGGCGGCATCGATGAAAATTTGCAGGTTGGCGCGCGCCTGCGCCTGACCGACGAACTCGGACAGCTTTTGCGGCCGCAGCGTGGTGTCTCCGACATCGTCGGATCGGCGCTCGGGGGTGACGATGCGGGAGGCCTCACTCACTTCGCCAGCTCCTTCAAGCCGAGCCGGATCAGTTGCGCGGTCTCCGCATTTTCGCCTGCGCCGCGCGACGCCGCCGCGATCGCCGCGGTCGCCTGCGGCTGGCCGTAACCGAGATTGACCAGCGCCGAGATCGCTTCCGTCACCGGGCGCGGCGCGCGCTGATCATCGATGGCGCCCGCGAGATGTGCCGCCGCTGGATCGACGTTTGCAAAAGACGGCGCCTTATCCTTCAGTTCGGTGACGATGCGCTCGGCCACTTTCGGGCCGACCCCCGGCGTGCGCGCCACCGACGCCCTGTCGCGCAAGGCGATGGCGCTCGCGAGATCGGCGGGCGACAGCGTGCCGAGCACCGCCAGCGCCACCCGCGCGCCGACGCCCTGCACCGTCTGCAACAGACGAAACCATTCGCGCTCGTGATCTGTGCGAAAACCGAACAGCTTGATCTGGTCCTCGCGCACATAGGTCTCGATCGACAGCACCGCCGCCTCGCCCGGCGGCGGCAGCGCCTGCAACGTGCGCGAGGCGCAATGCACCTGATAGCCGACGCCGCCGACGTCGAGGATCACGTAATCCTCGCCGTAGGAGTCGATGATGCCCTTGAGCTTGCCGATCATGGAACAATCCAGACGCCATCGTGGCGACATAAAGACGTGGATGGCCGGGATATAGGCGAGCGAAGCGACGCCGTTCCTCGAACGGCTATGCCCGGCCATGACGACCGAACCTGATGTCGCTTCGCCTTCATCCCGCCGCCTTCAACCGCGCAGCCAATGCCGCGCTCTTTCGGTGATGCGCGTGGGTGATGGCGATGGCGAGTGCGTCGGCGGCGTCGGCGCTTTTCGGATCGGCTTTCGGCAACAGTATTTTCAGCATCGCCTGGATCTGGGTCTTGTCGGCATGGCCCGCGCCGACCACGGTCTTCTTCACCTGGTTGGGCGCGTATTCCGAAACCTCGATGCCGAACATCGCCGGCGCCAGCATCGCGACGCCGCGCGCCTGCCCGAGCTTCAGCGTGGCCGCGCCGTCCTTGTTGACGAACGTCTGCTCGATCGCGGCCTCATTGGGACGAAACCGGTCGAGCACCCCGCCGAGTCCGGCATGGATCGCCAAGAGCCGGCTCGCCAGCGCCATGTGTTCGCGCGTCTCCACCGAGCCGCAGCCGACGAAGAGCAGGCGATTGCCTTCAATGTCGAGCACGCCCCAGCCGGTGCGGCGGAGGCCCGGGTCGATGCCCAGAATGCGAATCGGTAAGGGAGTCATGCCGCATGTTAGCGCAAGCGTCCCGCCGCGTCCGCCCCCGGGGGAAGACGTCGTCATAATCCGCGGGCTATGACAAGCGGGAGAGCGGACACCTCAGCTAAAGCAGCGTCCCGCTCAGGATCAGCAGCGCGACGCTGAAGTAGATCATCAGCCCGGTGACATCGACCAGCGTCGCCACCAGCGGCGCGGAAGCGCTCGCAGGATCGAAGCCGGCCCGTTGCAGCATGAACGGAAGCATCGATCCCGCCACCGAGCCGAAAACCACGACGCCGATCAGCGCGGCCGCGACGGTCAGCCCGACCAGCATCCAGTGCTCGCCGTAGTCATAGATGCCGAGCTTCTGCCAGGCCACCACGCGGACCAGTCCGATGACGCCCAGCATGGCGCCGAGGATCAGTCCCGTCGGCAGTTCGCGCAAGGCCACGCGCCACCAGTCCCCCAGCCCGACCTCGCGCAAGGCCAGCGCACGGATCAGAAGCGAGGTCGCCTGCGAGCCGGAGTTGCCGCCGGAACTCATGATCAGCGGGATGAACAGCGTCAGCACGATGGCCTTCTCCAGCTCGCCCTCGAAGTGCTGCATGGCGCTGGCGGTCAGCAACTCGCCGAGAAACAGCACGCAAAGCCAGCCGCCGCGCTTGCGGATCATGCCCGGGAGCCTGATCTGCAGATAGGGCTCGTCGGTCGCGGCCATGCCGCCGAATTTCTGGGCGTCCTCGGTGTTTTCCTCGATGATGGCGTCGATGATGTCGTCGACCGTGACGATCCCGAGGACATGCCCGACCTTGTCCACGACAGGCACCGCCAGCATGTCGTGACGCGAGATCAGCCGCGCCACGTCCTCGCGGTCCGCCAATGGCGTGGTGGTGATCGGGGAGCGCGCCAGATCGGCGATCCGGGCCGACGGCTCGCCGGAGATCAGCCGCCGCAGCGACACCGCGCCGGCCAGGCGACGGGTGAAGGCGTCCAGCACATAGATGGCATAGACCGTCTCGCGGGTCCGCTCGACCTGGCGGATGTGCTGTAGCGTCCGCTCCACGGTCCAGGTCGCGGGCACGCTGACGAACTCGGTGGTCATCATCGCGCCCGCGGTGTTTTCCGGATAGGCGAGCAGACCCTCGATGGTCGTGCGCGTCGGATCGTCGAGGCCCTGCATCAGTTCGGTGCGGGCCGGTTCCTCCAGTTGCTGAACGATGTCGGCGGCCATGTCGGCCGACATGCCGGCCAGCAGGATGGTCGCCGTTTGCCGCGGCAGCGCCTCGACGATCTCGGGACCGAAATTCAGTTCCGGCTTGTCGAGAATCTCGACCGAAATATCGACCGGCAGCAGCACCAGCACCGCGGCGGCATCCTGCGGTTCGAGCTGGTTGAGAATTTCAACGTTGTCGGCGACATGGCCTCCGCTCAGGCGCGAGGCCAGCGCGAACACATCGAGGTCGCCGTCCGCCGTGGCGGTGTGGGTTTCCGTCATAGCTCACCTTCGCGGTCTGCCGGCAACGGCAGGCCTGGCAAGCTCATCAAGCTTTCAGACCGGCGCCGCTGTCGGCGAAGTATGTGGCGAGGTACCTGGCAAGGTACCCGGACTGTCGCTTGGCATTTGTATGATGTTCCAGTGATGGGCGTGCGACCGAGGCCGCAACATCCGCTGCGGCTGACATGATCCTTCAGCCGGACCGCGTCAAGGGAAAAAGCGCCGGTTCGTCATTGCGAGCCAACGGGCCGGCGCGACGCGCCGCCCGATGACAGGCTCCGCGAAGCAATCCAGAAGTTATAAAATCAAGAGCTGGATTGCTTCGTCGCTTCGCTTCTCGCAATGACGAGGGTGGCCATGACCGCCAGCCTCAACCGCCCAGCTTCGCGATCAGCGCGTCGGAGACCTCGAAATTGGCGTAGACGTTCTGGACATCGTCGTGTTCGTTGAGGAGATCGATGAGCTTGAGCAGCTTCTCGCCGGTGTTGTCGTCGACAGCGACCGTATTCTGCGGCTTCCAGACCAAAGCCACCTTGCGCGCTTCGCCGAACCTGCCTTCGAGCGCCTTGGCGACGTCACGGAAGGTGTCCTGCGGGGCATAGATTTCATGGCCGCCCTCGCCCGACACCACATCATCGGCGCCGGCCTCGATGGCGGCTTCCAGCATGTCGTCGGCGGACACCTTGTCCGCGTCGTATTCGATCACCCCGAGCCGGTCGAACATGAACGACACCGAGCCGGTTTCCCCGAGATTGCCGCCGGATTTGGTGAAATACGAGCGGATGTCGGAGGCGGCGCGGTTGCGATTGTCGGTCAGCACCTCCATGATGACCGCCACGCCGCCCGGACCATAGCCCTCGTAGCGCAGTTCGTCGTAGTTCTCGGCGTCGTTGCCGCTCGCCTTCTTGATCGCGCGCTCGATATTGTCCTTGGGCATGTTTTCCGCCCGCGCCGCGATCACCGCCGCGCGCAGCCGCGGATTCATCGCCGGATCCGGCGTCCCGAGCTTGGCGGCAACGGTGATCTCGCGCGCAAGCTTGCTGAACAGCTTCGACTTTTGAGCATCCTGCCGGCCCTTGCGGTGCATGATGTTCTTGAACTGGGAATGTCCGGCCATCGGCAGGTCTCTCTCGAATCCGGGGCGGGTCCGGCGGCAGCGCCGGGCGCCCTCTGCAAAGGTGGAAGCGGCGCGGCGTTATAGGCCGGGATCGGTCGCGCGTCACGCCCAGAACGAAGGCTCCGCCGGTTCGAGCCGTCCGCCGGTTCGCACCGGAGCGATCTTGAGGGCCAGCCCCGTCGCGTCGTCGGTCTCGACCGCGACGCCGCTCAAGGTGGCGGCCCCTGCGGCCGGCTCGAAGCGGCTCGTCGGAATACCCGTGGTGAAGCGGCGCAGCGGCTCCTCCTTCTGCATTCCGATCACAGAGTCATAATCGCCGGTCATGCCGGCATCGCTCATATAGGCGGTGCCGCCGGAAAGAATGCGATGATCCGCCGTCGGCACATGGGTATGCGTCCCCACCACGAGACTGACGCGGCCGTCGCAAAAATAGCCCATGCTCTGCTTTTCGCTGGTGGCCTCGCCGTGGAAATCAATGATGATCGCATCCGCCGCCTCGCGGAGCCGGCAGGCGTCGAGTTCGTGCTCGACGGCGTGGAAGGGGTCGTTGAGGGGCTCCATGAAGATGCGCGCCATGGCGTTGATGACGAGCGCGCGGCGGCCGTCCTTGGCGTCGATCATCGCGGCGCCGCGTCCCGGCGTGCCCGGCGGGAAATTCAGCGGACGAATGAGCCGCGGCGCGCGTTCGATGAACACCAGCGCCTCCTTCTGATTCCAGGCGTGATTGCCCAGCGTGATCGCGTCGGCGCCGGCATCGAGCAATTCCTGGTAGATCGCCTCGGTGATGCCGAAGCCGCCCGCGGCGTTCTCGCCGTTGACGACGACGAGATCGAGCTTCCACGCGGCGATGAGCCCCGGAAGATGGTCGCCGACCGCGGTGCGCCCGGTCCTGCCGACGACATCGCCGATGAAAAGGATTCGCACCTCTACTCGCTCCCGAAACCGAACACGCCGGCTTCGGTTAGCACATAATCGAGCCGGACGTCGTGGGACAATGCCGGCACCCGCGGCACCTCCTGCACCGCAAAAGCGAGGCCGATCGCGGTGACGGTCCTGTGTCGCCGCAACGCCTCAAGCGTGCGGTCGTAATAGCCGGCGCCGTAGCCGATGCGATGGCCGGCGCGATCGAACGCCGCCAACGGCACCAGCACGATGTCCGGCACAACCTCGACAACGCTGGCGGGCGGCTCGTAAGTCCCCGAGGCCCCACGCACCAGCGCCGCGCCCGGCGTCCACGCGCGGAAAACCAGCGCGGCGCCAGGCCGCGAGATGGCCGGCATCGCAAGCGCCGCGCCGCGCGCGGCCAAGCCCTGCATCAACGGCACGGGATCGATCTCGCCGCGGATCGGCGCGTAACCGGCGACGATCGTCGCCGCCGTTATTTCGAGCGGCGGCATCCGCGCCGCGACCGCAAGCGCCGCCGCCGTGCGCTGTTCCACGCTCAAGGCATCGCGACGCGACAATGTCGCGGCGCGCAATTCGTTCTTGGGTGGAACGTCGGGAGACATCGGCATGCGGGATGTCTATAGCGTTTTCGAGCGAGGTGAATACCGGCTCGCGTGAAAACTCGCGTGAAAAAACGTGTCAACGTCAAGCGGCCATCGTCATCATCCGCGACAACGGATGGTCCAGCACATCCCAATGCGAACGACGGGAATACTGGATGCCCGCATCCGCGGGCATGACGGTCGAGGGGAATGACGGGAAAGCGCGAAGCCGCAATCGCCGTTGGAGCGCTCGATCCCGGAGTTCCCTACGAAAGTAGGTGGGCACCATATGTCCGGGTCCACGGACCCGGCCAGGGACAGTTCCCTTAAGGATCGATAAGGCCCCGGGGATTGTGGCTCCTGACGCGCGTCGCAGCCTCGCAAGACACAATGTAGGCGCAATGGCGACGAAGCGCCAGCGGCGTCTCATCACGGTGCATGCTATCGGCATATCCCGGCGCGGCGCAGCGCATGGCGCCGCTTCGCAGAACCGGGACCATTCCGAAAGCCCGCGTGACGGCCCCGATCAGCAGCGCATCGTGCCGAACGGCATGCTGCGCTGCGTCCGGGGCGCGAAACGGGTCTCCCCTGGCCCAAGGTCTTCACCCGATGGCGATGCCGCCGCCGACGGTGCGGTTCAACACCTGCGTGGTCTTCTCGATCCGGTGGGCCGCCATGTTCAGCGCGGCGACGACCGCGGTCTGGGTCGCGCGTGCGCGCTCGGCGGCCGCGGCGCGCACATCGCGCAAGGCCTTGAGCTCTTCCTCCAGCGCGCGGATGCGCTGCTGCGCATCCGTCAGCTCGTCGGACGTCACCAGCGCAGCCATGACCTCGAGCCGCTGGTCGCCGATCTCGCCGAACTTGCCGCGCAACTGGCCGATGCGGCTTTCCAGATCGCCTGCAAGCTTCAGCAGCCGGTCTTCCTGGCCGTCCTCGCAGGCCATCCGGTACTGGCGGCTGTTGATGGTGACGTTGACATGACTCATGGCTTCTCTCCCGCCGCCTCGAGCACGGACCTGATGGTGCCGATCGCCGCATCGAGTTTTTCGGCGATCTCGCGGTTGGCACGCTCGAGCTTGCGCGTGCGCACCAGCGATCCGTCGAGTTCGTCCGCAAGCCGCGAACGATCCGCGCCCAGAGCCTGGATGCGGCTCGCCAGTTCGTCCTCATTGCGGTCCGCATCGCGCCGCCGCTCCACCGCCCGTTCCAGCGCATCGAGCGCCGCCGTCAGCCGGCGGGTTGCAGCATCGATATCGGTCCCGCCGCCATTGGCCGGTTCGGCACTGGCGGAACGATTGGCCGGTCGGTCGTTCATGTTCGTCCTGCGCGCCTTTGGGCCGACTGCCCGCCAGACTACAAAGCTGCGGCTCGGCAAGCCCTTAGGGATCGAAATTTACGTGGCGGACGAGGCCAGCGCAACGCCGTCGCAAAACTATGCACCGCAAAACATTCTCCCCGCGCGAGACGCGCCCCGCCCTTGGACTCCGCCGACGCAGGTGCTATGCCCCCCGGCACGCTAGTCCTTCCTTTTCCACTGGACTGCATCGAATTCCAATGCGAACCATCTATTAGCTCTCCTCCCTATCAGGACCGGATATCTCCCATGCCGACCGTCGACTCCTCCCGTATGGCAAATGCAATCCGCGCGCTCGCGATGGATGGTGTAGAAAAAGCAAAATCGGGCCACCCCGGCCTGCCCATGGGCACGGCCGACATCGCCACGGTGCTGTTCACCAAGTTCCTGAAATACGACGCCACCGATCCGCACTGGCCGGACCGGGACCGCTTCATTCTCTCCGCCGGCCACGGCTCGATGCTGCTTTATGCGTTGCTATACCTGACCGGCTACAAGGAGATGACGCTCGATCAGCTCAAGAACTTCCGGCAGCTCAACTCCAAGACGCCGGGCCATCCCGAGAACTTCATCACCGAGGGCGTCGAAACCACCACCGGCCCGCTCGGCCAGGGCGTCGCCACCTCGGTCGGTTTCGCGCTGGCGGAGCGCCTGCTCGCCACGGAGTTCGGCAGCGAGGTGGTCGACCACTACACCTATGTGCTGTGCTCCGACGGCGATCTGATGGAAGGCATCAGCCATGAGGCGATCGCGCTGGCCGGTCACCTCAAGCTCAACAAGCTGATTTTCCTTTACGATGACAACGGCATCACCATCGACGGCCCGATCTCGCTGGCCGACGACGTCGATCAGGTGGCGCGTTTCAAGGCATGTGGCTGGGATGCGAGGCGGATCGACGGCCACGATCCGAAGGCGATCGCCGCCGCGATCCGCCGGGCGCAGAAGTCCGACAGACCGTCGCTGATCGCCTGCAAGACCATCATCGGTTTCGGCGCCCCCACCAGGGCCGGCACGTCCAAGGCGCACGGCGAAGCGCTCGGCGCGGAAGAACTCGCAGGCGCGAAGAAAGCCCTCGGCTGGGATTACGGCCCCTTCGAAATTCCCGACGATGTCCTCAAGGTCTGGCGAAGCGCTGGACGCAAGGGCAAGCGGCACAATAAGGAGTGGCGCGCGCGATTCGCAGCCCGGCCAGAGGCGGAGCGAGACGAATTCAAACGCCGCGTCATTGACCGCAAGCCGTCTCAAAACCTCGCCGAGGTGATCCGCAAGCTCAAGGACAAGCTGGTCGCCGAGCCGCCGACGGTCGCCACCCGCAAGGCCAGCGAACTGGCGCTCGAGGTGCTGGTGCCGGCGGTGCCGGAACTACTGCTCGGCTCCGCCGACCTCACGCCGTCCAACAACACCCGCACCAAGGGTCTCAAGGAAGTGGAACCCGGCCATTACGACGGCCGCTACATCCACTACGGCATCCGCGAGCTCGGCATGGCCGCGGCCATGAACGGCATCGCGCTGCATGGCGGATATGCTCCGGCGGGCGGCACCTTCATGTGCTTCGCCGACTATGCGCGTCCGGCGATGCGTATTTCGGCGCTGGCGCATATTCCCACGATCTACATCATGACCCACGACTCGATCGGGCTCGGCGAGGACGGCCCCACCCACCAGCCGGTCGAGCATCTGGCAAGCTTGCGCGCGATGCCGAACATGCGCGTGTTCCGCCCCGCCGACGCGGTCGAGACCGCCGAATGCTGGCAGCTCGCCCTGGAGCGGCCGAAGGGGCCGACGGTCCTGGCGCTGTCCCGCCAGAACCTCACGCCGGTGCGCAAGACTGAGCATGCGGACAATCGCTGCGCGCATGGCGCCTATGAGCTGGTCGCGGCCAACGGCGAGGCGAAGGTGTCGATTTTCGCGTCGGGATCCGAAGTCGAGATCGCCGTCGCCGCGCAACAGCAGCTGGCCGGACGCGGCATCGCGTCGCGGGTGGTTTCGGTGCCCTCGCTGGAACTGTTGCTCGAGCAGCCCGAGGATCGCCGGCGGGCCATTATCGGCAAGGCGCCCGTCAAGATTGCCGTGGAAGCGGCCGTGCGCTTCGGGTGGGACGCGGTGATCGGGGCGGACGGCCTTTTTGTCGGCATGCACAGTTTCGGTCACAGCGCCCCCGCCAAGGACCTCTACAAGCATTTCGGCATTACCGCCGAAGCCGTCGTCAGCGCAGTGGAGACGCGCCTTGCCCGAGGTTGAGATTGCCTCAAAATCAAAAAGGGGCTAGCTAAAATACATCATCAATGGCCGTCGCCCGGCAGAACCGGGCGACACAGCGTCGATGCTCACGCGCGGAGCTAAACTTGCGGTTGCGCGGAGACGATGCCCTATTTGAAGGAGAAATGAAGACATGGCAGTCCGGGTCGCAATCAACGGGTTTGGCCGTATCGGCCGCAATGTTTTGCGCGCCGTTTATGAGGCCGGCCGCGACGAGATCGAGATCGTCGCCATCAACGATCTCGGCCCGGTGGAAACCAACGCGCATCTGTTGCGCTTCGACTCGGTGCACGGCCGCTTCCCCTTCGACGTGAAGGTCGAAGGCGACAGCATCATGATCGGCAAGAACAAGATCAAGGTGACCGCCGAACGCGATCCGTCGAAGCTGCCCTGGAAGGAACTCGGCATCGACATCGCGATGGAGTGCACGGGCCTCTTCACCGCGAAAGAAAAAGCTTCCGCGCATCTCACTGCCGGCGCCAAGCGCGTGCTGGTATCGGCTCCGGCCGAAGGTGCCGACATGACCGTGGTCTATGGCGTCAACCACGACAAGCTGACGAAAGACCACCTGGTCGTCTCGAATGGATCCTGCACCACCAACTGCCTCGCTCCGGTGGCGAAGGTCCTCAACGATCTGGTCGGCATCGAAACCGGGTTCA
>CAZOOO010000072.1:0-13400 GCA_964581435.1 uncultured Hyphomicrobiales bacterium
GGGCTTGAGTTCGGCAACCTCCGCCATCAGCTTCTCGTCGCGCGCATCGTCCTTGGCCTTCTTGGCCTCTCCGATTTCCTTTGAAGCCGCGTTGCGCCGCGCCTGCGCCTGCTCCGACGCCAGAATCGCCGCGCGGCGTTTCTCGTCGATCGCGAGCAGCGACGCCGAGAGCCCTTCCAGCCCCCGCCGCTTCAGCGCGGCGTCGAACGCTTGCGGGTTGTCGCGGATCGCTTTGATGTCGTGCATGGGGGTTCAGTCCAAAAGAGAAGAAGCGGCCAGACTCAACACCGGTCATGCCCGCGAAAGCGGGCATCCAGTACCCTGAATGGCTACCATTGGAAACAGTCCGGCGGTCAGACATTCCGGAATACCGGATCGTCCGCTTTCGCGGACGATGACAGTGGGAATCACGGCGATAATAGCAATTAAACCGGGCGCCCTACTCCGCCGGATTTTCCGCCGGCGGCGACGCGGCCGCCGTGCCGGCCGCTTTGGCGGCTTTCTTCTCGACAATCGCCACGGCAAGGATCGAACCCTCGTAGAGCAGGAGCAGCGGCAGCGCCAACGACATCTGGCTGAGCACATCCGGCGGCGTCAGCACCGCCGCGATGACAAACGCACCGACGATGAAATAGCGGCGCTTGGCGCGCAGGCCTTTCGAGGTAACGACGCCGATCCGCCCGAGCAGCGTCAGGATCACCGGCAACTGGAAGGCGATGCCGAAGGCGAAGATCAAGGACATCGTCAGCGACAGGAACTCGCCGACCTTGGGCAGCAACTGGATCTCCGCGGTGCCGGGGCCGGCCACCTGCTGCATCCCAAGCGAGAACCGCACCAGCATCGGCAGCACCGCGAAATACACCACCGTCGCGCCGAACACGAAGAACATCGGGGTCGCGATCAGGTAGGGCAGGAAAGCATTGCGCTCGTGCTTGTAGAGTCCGGGCGCCACGAATTTATAGATCTGCGTCGCCACGATCGGAAACGAGATGAAGGCCGCGCCGAACAGCGCGAGCTTGAGCTGGGTGATGAAATATTCAAGCAGCGCGGTGTAGATGAACTTCGAATTCTCCGGTCCCGCGACCCAGACGAACGGCCATATCAGGATGTTGTAAATCTGCCTGGCGAAGAAGAAACAGGCGACAAATGCGACGCCGAAGCCGATCAGGGCCTTGATCAGCCGCGAGCGCAACTCGATCAGGTGATCCATCAGGGGGGCCCTGCTGGCCTCGATGTCGTCGTCGCTCATGACGCTTTGGCGTCCCTGACGGTCCCGTCCCCGGCGACCTCATGCGGCGCTTCCGCCGCAACCGCAGGCGGTTCGACAGGAGCCGCGTCCTGAAAATCCGGCGTGATCGCCAGCGGCTCGGATGCGCGCTCCTCGGCCGCGGCCTGCGTGAAAGTTTCAGGGGTTCCGGCTTCCGGCACGGCCGATCCGCTCGCGGGAGCGGAGTTGTCGGCCGCAGGCTTGTCGAGGTCCTCGAGCCTGGGCGGCTCGCCGAGCGAATCGGTCAGCCTGGTCATCAGGTTGCCGCGGGTCAGGCCGCTGGTCGCGTCGCGCACCTCGTCGAAGGATTTTTTCAGGTCGGCCATTTCGGCCTCGCGCATGGCCTCGTTGAACTGGCCCTGAAATTCAGCCGCCATCCTGCGCGCCTTGCCCATCCATTGACCGACCATGCGCAGCACGCCGGGCAACTCCTTGGGGCCGATGGCGATCAGCGCGACGACCGCGATGACAAGCAGTTCACTCCACCCGATGTCGAACATGAAACTTTCCGCTCACGCGAGGCTTGGACCGGTTTCCGCACCGCAGCCTGCGTCCCGTCTTGTCAGGTCTGCCGCAAGCCGGCACAGGGATCAACGCGTTTCGACAGTGCCGCCGTGCCCCGGCGGCCGTGCCCACGCCCGCGGTTTCCGCCGCAGATCGGTGACCTCGCGCCGAGCCCGCGTCAGATGACCTTGCTGCCGGTGTCGGACCGCGCCGCGCTGGCCCTATCTGCATTGTGATCGATCGTCTTCACGGGTTCGGCCTTTTCCGCGGTGTTCTCATCGTCCTTCATGCCCTTCTTGAAGGCCTTGATACCCTGCGCGACGTCGCCCATCAGGTCGGAAATCTTGCCACGGCCGAACAGCAGCAGGATCACTGCGACCACCACGATCCAGTGCCAGATGCTCAGCGAACCCATCTGCAACCCTCCTCAAAGTCGGCGGCCGGCGTTCGGCCGAGGTTGTACGGAACGTAGGCTCCAGGGTTGGCAAAAACAAGGATTCAGGTCCTGCGGGCATCAATAACGCCCCGGTAACCCTTATGATTCTTGATTGAATACGCGCGATATCGGGACGGCTTCGTCAAAATACGAAGGCTGGCGGCTTTTCGAGGCCCGGCAGGACCGGCGCCGACGCATCGAAAAGAGCCCGGGTTCCGAAATCGGCGCGCGAATGGGTGACGATGACCGCCCGCGGCGCGCCATTCATGGCAAACACGCCGACCAGCCGTCCCTCGGGAGCGAGTTGCGCGTAAAGCGCGTCCGGAACGATCTCGGTCGCACCCTCCAGAATGATGACGTCATAAGGCGCGCAAGCGGGCGCTCCTTCGCACGGCGCGGCCGTAACGACGGTCACGTGACCGAGGCCGAGTCTCGCGAGAATGTCCGATGCTTTCGCCGCCAGCGCCGGATCGCTCTCGGCCGCCGTCACCCGATCCGCAAGTTTCCCCACCAGCGCGGCGGTGTAGCCGCTTGCACAGCCCGCCACGAGCACGTTGTCGGTATTCTTGACCTCGGCCGCCTGAACCATCTTGGCGACGACCATGGGCTTGATCAGATACCGTTTCGGCGCGCCCCTTTCGCTGACGTCCAGATCGAGATCCAGGTAAGCCAGCGCACGGCGATCCTCGGGAACGAAAATCTCACGCGGAAGCGCCAGCATCGCGTCGATGATCCGTAGATCGGTGACGTCGCTGGTTCGCACCTGACCGTCAACCATTTTCCCGCGAGCGGTCGAAAAGTCAGACATCGACGATCCCTCAACCCATACCAAAGTTCCCGGAGGACTAAGGCACCCCCAGGACCGATGCAAGCCTTTGCTGAGCGGGCTTCGTCCACCATCGCATTTTGTCGCAGCGATTTCCGTTGGTTGCAGGACACGCATGACAGGACATCAAGACCGGATACGCAAGACACCCGACACGGCATCCGACCAATTCCGCCTGTCCTTGCCCGAAGGCGCCGGATTGCCATTTCTGCTTTGCAAGCGTCGGAGGCTTTGTTATACGCTGCCTTCTTGCGAAGGATGCTTCGCCTGTTCCCTGGTAGCTCAGCGGTAGAGCATTCGACTGTTAATCGAATGGTCGCTGGTTCGAATCCAGCCCGGGGAGCCAATGATTTTAATCACCTGGCACCCTCCAAACCCCAAAAAATCCAATAGGTATGCTGGTGGACTTCGCTTGACGGCCGCCCTTCAAATAGAAGAACCGCCTTCTTTGGGAGCGGCTAATTTCGTCGGTGGTGATGCCCGGGGTTTCCTACCCCGCCAAGCGCGAGATTCTGACCATACCTTTCAAACGTTCCATTAAGCCGATATATATCAGAAGGTTGCCAGGTTTCGTGAGAAGCATCAGGGAGCAACCAAATGACTGAGCGTCCCCGTCATAGCGTAACCTTCAACCCGCCCAGATGGGCAAAACCGTCAGAGTCTACGTCACGCGCTGGATAGAAGTTGGGGGCAATGTCAGTCGGCCCGTACAACAGACGCTGGCCCGCGCCAGATTTATTCGCTTCCGCATCTCCCACCGGAGCCGGTAAACTCTATATTGTTCTTCTTGCCGTCGTCCGTGATCCAAGGTTGCTCGGGGACGGCACCGGTGCTGCGTTGGGACGCTCAAGGTCGTTCCGCTAGTGGAGGCACATAACGCTATGCCCTTGTTGATGTTTGGCGCAATTCTCGGCTGCGGTGTGCTCTTTTATGCCAGCTATCGCTACGTGAGATCTCATCGTCCGATGCGTGAAGAGGAAGAGGCGCCCAAAGAGATCGCGAAAGGCGATTGATCGGCTGCGCATCCGCGCAGAGCGAACTGTCTGTGGGAGTGAACACTCCCATAGCGATTTGAACAAAATTTTCTTTAAGTAATTGATATTATAAATATTATGTACCTTCTCCGAGTGGCGTTCTGAATAGATCGGGATAGACAAAAAACCGCCCATTTGCGCCGGATATATGCGCTCGAATGCGTATGGGGATGGGCGCGTTGCAACCTGCGGATTGGCGTCCGTGCCGTCCCCGTCCAAACACGGGGAACAGCAGGTGAGCGAAAACGACCCGGCCGACCATGCTTTCGCGGCGATTGCACGCTTCATCGACAAACCGGATGTATTGGACAAGGAAGACGTCGAGGCTACAGCCGATTCGGAAACGTCAGAAATAGACGTCACATCCGAACCGGCTGAAGAGACAGCGGCGATCATGCCGGACGCCCCGGATCCCTCTCCGGATTCGGAACCGGCCGAAACCTACACGAAGTACGGCCCCGGCCCGCTCACCGCTGTCCGATTCAAGTGGACCGCACGCTGCGATGACAACGGCGACTATTTCGTTGATGAAACGATCGGAAAAAGTTCGTACCCGCTCGTCAGCGGTCCGATGACAAAAGAAGCCGCGATCAAGTTCGTCGACGATCGCGAACGTGACGCCCACCAGCGGTTTGAAGCCCTGCGAAGCGACATGGCCGTCGGAGAAATCGGTCGGCGCGCTGGCGAGTAGTCGGCGTTCGGACTGGGGGACAGACCCTTTCGGATCAAACGCGCCATACGGCTCCGTCGAGAAGGTGACCGGCTTCAACCCGCTACATCGGGGTGGCCGCATCGGGAGTGACCTAAATCACATTCGCGGGATCTCCGAACCACTAAGGTCGGACATGAAGTTCCGAACCGCCGTGGAGGTCCCATGAAAACGCTCGGTGTCGCCGCCGCCTTGTTGCTCACCCTCTCAACCGCTCAGGCGGGCGAGAACTTTTCATTTGAGATCGGTGGGCGCACCGTGCGGATCCATGCCCCGCGAGGCTGTGATTCCCCGTCCTGCATTTCGATCTCGATCCCCAGCCTGTACAATTCGAAACGCAAAGGGTTTGACAACGCCGATCCTGCCGATTCGGATGTCCCTCCGGCAGACGCAACGGCACCTCCATCCTCCCCCGGCGCGCCGCCGACAGCTCCTGCGCAAGCGTCCGCGCCGGCTTCCGCGGCAGCGCCGGCGGCTCCCGTGCAACAACAGCCCTCGCCTTCGCTAGCAGCTCCGACGCCCCCCGGCTCGACCGTGCCGCCTGTCCAGCCTGTCGTGGCAACTGCGCCTGCTCCGACTCAGCCCACGAAAACGGTGGCCGCCAACGAGCCAGCCGCGGAACCGGTTGAAGCACCGCAACCCCTTGCCGAACCGGTCGGCCCCCTCGGCACGTGGTTGACCGAAAAGAAGGAAGGCAGCGTCCGGATCGAGGCGTGCGGCACGAACCTGTGCGGCTATTCCGTGGATTCCCGAAGCGGCCGGAACAAGGAAAAGGTCTTGATCAACATGAAGCCAAGCGGTTCGAAATGGAGCGGGAAGATCTACGATCCGAAGAGCGGCAGCACCTACAGCTCCACCGTCGCAATGAATGGCAAGGACCGTCTGCGCGTCCAGGGCTGCGCATTCGGCGGAATGTTCTGCGGCGGACAAAACTGGACCCGGCTTAATTAAACGATCAGAATCTATTTTTTGCGCCTTGAGCCCCACCGCAGAGGCGGAGCTTTGATTTCATCAGCCGCTGACCTTGCCGGCATATTCCTCGTCTGTGACGTGCTCCATCCAGGTGACGGCGTTTCCGTCCAGAGCTTCATGCACGGCGATGTGAGTCATGGCTGCGGTCGGCGAAGCCCCGTGCCAGTGCTTTTCTCCCGGCGAAAACCACACCGTGTCGCCGGGGTGGATTTCACGGATCGGTCCGCCCTCAGTTTGCACCAATCCGACCCCTGAGACGACATATAGGGTTTGACCGAGTGGGTGGGTGTGCCATGCGGTGCGCGCACCGGGCTCGAACGCGACGCTCGCGGCCATGACGCGCGAGGGCGTATTCGCGGTGGCGATGATCGGCTCGACTGAAACCGTGCCGGAAAAATATTCTTTGGGCCCAGGCTTTGCCGGCCGCGAACCAGCTTGATGGATATCCATGGTGATCCTCCCGTGGCGCTCGCGATCAATAGTTGAGTTGCGCGTATTATCCCCGCAAATTCTCCTGGCGCCAAGACAATGCTATCGGCTGGAACCCCTCGCCGACGAACCTATTGATCGCTCATGAACGCACTTTTATCTCCGCCTCGCCTGCTGCCAAGCGGCGACGCCGCCGTCACGGTGGAATTCGGGCGCATCGTCGACGATCTGGCCAACCGTCGTGTGCTTGCGCTCGATCGCGCACTTACGGACGCGCCGATCGACGGCGTTACGGAAACGGTGCCCACCTATCGATCGCTGCTCGTTCACTACGATCCCGTTCGGATCGGCTTTGAAGAACTTGCGGAACGTCTGATGGCGCTCGCGCGATTGCCCGCGCCGACGGCACCTCCGGCCCGACGCTGGCGCATCCCTGTTGTCTATGGCGGCGAGAACGGCATCGATTTGGAAGATGTTGCGAAGACATTGAGCATGACGCCTGACGATATCGTGGCGCGTCATGTCGCCGGCGACTATCGTGTCGCGATGATCGGATTTACGCCGGGCTGGTCTTATCTTAGCGGCCTCGACCGTTCGCTGCACATGCCGCGGCTGCAGAACCCGCGCTTGCTTACGCCTTCGGGTGCAATTTCGATCGGCGGTCTTCAGACAGGCATCCAGTGCCTCGCCGGACCCAGCGGCTGGCGCCTGTTGGGACGAACCGCCGTGCGCACCTATCAGCTCCATCGCGATCCCGTTTTCCTGCTCGAACCCGGAGACGCCGTCACGTTTTTTGCGGTCGACGGCCAACAATTCGCGGAGCAGGACCGCGCTGCCGCGCGCGGCGAGTTTATCGCGCAGTTGGTGACCTCGTGAGCAAACTTGTCGTCACGGCTGTCGGACCCGCGACCTCGGTTCAGGACGGCGGCCGCTACGGCGCGCAACGCTATGGGCTGACGCCGAGCGGCGCGGCCGATCGCCTCGCGCTGGCTGCGGGTAATTATCTGGTCGGCAATCCGCCTTTTGCCGCAGCGATTGAAATCGGCCCCTTCAACACGAGTTTCGCCGTCCGTGAAGGCAAGGTGCGCGTTGCGCTCACTGGTGCCACGCGAGATGCTGAAGTTTCTAGCCGTCCGCTTTCTTTCAACCGATCCTGCACGCTCGGTGACGGCGACAGCCTGACACTCACGGCCGCGCGCGGGGGAACCTTCAGCTATCTCGCGATCGCGGGCGGAGTGAAGGGGGAGCCGACGTTCGGCAGCCTCGCCGTTAACGCACGCGCCGGCCTCGGCAGTCCGTTTCCGCGGCCGCTCCGGGCCGGCGACGTGCTCGATGTGGAGGCGGCGAAGGCCGGGGTCGAGCGTGGAATCGAACTTCCCGTTCAAGCGGACGGCCCGATCCGCGTCTTGATGGGTCCGCAAGACGATGAGTTCGGTAAGGCTACGGATCTGTTCCTTGGCAGCGAGTGGAAAATCTCGGCAACCAGCGATCGCATGGGCTATCGCCTCGAAGGTCCGGTCATCAAGCATCTTCACGGGCATAATATCATCTCCGACGGCACCGTGAACGGCAGCATTCAGGTCCCCGGCAACGGACAGCCGATCGTCCTGATGCCGGATCGCGGCACCACCGGCGGCTATCCGAAAATCGCGACCGTCATTACAGCGGACCTCGGTCGCTTCGCCCAAATTCCCTTGGGCCACGGCTTTCGGTTCAAGGCGGTCACCATCGCCGAAGCGCAGGCCGAAGCGCGCGTGATGTCGCGCCTGCTAAGAGCGTTGCCGGACCACGTCCGCGAGGTGCGCGATGCGGACATCAACCATGTGTTGCAGAATGCCAATATCGCCGGAGCCGCGGTGAATGCATTCGACAGCAGGACGTGGCAGACTTGGCCGCCCCTGGAACCATAAAGGGTCTGCTCTTTGCATGGACGAACCATGACGATCGACCTCAACTGCGATCTCGGCGAAAGTTTCGGCGTCTGGCCGATGGGCAACGACGCCGCGATGATCGAGCTTGCGACGTCCGTCAACATCGCCTGCGGCTTCCATGCCGGCGATGCGGACACGATGAGGAAGACCGTTGACCTCGCCAAAACATATGGGGTCAGCATCGGCGCGCACCCCGGTTATCGCGATCTGCACGGCTTCGGGCGGAGGCCGATCGTCGGCCTCACGTCGAGGGAAATCGAAAACCTCGTCGCATACCAAACCGGCGCGCTCCAGGCGATCGCCGCCGTGGCCGGGCACAAGGTCACGCATGTGAAGGCGCACGGCGCGCTGTCCAACGTGGCATGCGAGGACGACACGACCGCGCGCGCGATCGCCTCCGCGATCAAGGCGGTCGACCCCGATCTCGTCTTCGTGGTGCTTGCGAACTCGCGTCTCGTCACCGCCGGCGAGGCGACCGGCTTGCCGATGGTGCATGAGGTGTTCGCCGACCGTGCCTACGAAGACGACGGCTCGCTGGTGTCGCGGCGCAAGCCCGGCGCGGTGCTGCATGATGCGAACGATATCGCTCGCCGCGTCGTGAGAATGATTCAATCCGGAGAGGTGACCTCAATCACCGGAAAGATGATCAAGATGCGCATGGACACCGTCTGCATCCATGGCGATACGCCGGGTGCGGTCGAAATCGCGCGCGTATTGCGCAAGGCGCTCAAGGATAACGGCATCGCGGTCGCGCCCTTCAGGGCAATGAAATAACGTTCCGTCAGAACGGATGGATAGCGAGCGAGCCGAGTACCACGGCGGCGATCAGGACGAACGAGCCATAGAGTGCGAATGTCTGGAGCCGTAACACCGTTTGCTCGGGTAAGTCACGGGCGCTGACGTTCAGGCGAGTATCGTCGGATCGTTGTTGCATCTTCGGTCCCCAGCTCTATGCACGCTACAATGAACGATGGTTCCCGTCAGCGGCAAGATCAGCGACGAAAATAGCGATAGGATTCTTCAAAGCGCGACATATCCGGACAGAAATTCTCCGCTCCCCTTTGCGAGGGAAATTCCATTCGCAGGCGGCTCCGGACGCCGCGAGACGCGACCGTTTACGGCTTGAGGATTATGGCTCCAGTCGTCCGGCGGCCTTCCAGATCCGTCTGAGCTTTCGCCGCATCCTTCAACGCGTAGGCATGGTTGATCTGGACGTGCAGACTGCCCGTGATGACAGCGGCGAACACCGTATCAGCGCCTTCGAGAAGCTCCCCGCGCGTCGCTATATAATCGTTCAGCTTTGGACGCGTGGCGAACAGCGAACCGTGATTGCTCAACTCGGCCAAAGCAAACGGCGGCACCCGGCCTGAAGCGTTGCCGAAGCTGACGAACAGCCCGCGCGGCCGCAAGCAGGATAGCGAGCCGGGAAATGTGGTCTTGCCGACGCCGTCATAGACCACGTCGCATAGTTCGTTGCGGCTGATCTGCCTGACGCGCGCGACGAAGTCCTCCTCTTTGTAGAGGATGACGTGATCGCAGCCATTGGCCAGCGCGAGGTCCGCCTTGGCCTTCGACCCGACGGTGCCGATGACGTTCGCGCCGAGCGCCTTCGCCCACTGACAGGCGAGGAGCCCGATACCGCCGGCCGCGGCATGGATCAGCACGCGATGACCGTGCTCGACCTTGAAGGTCTTGTGCAGGAGATACCAGACCGTCAGTCCCTTGAGCATCAGCACCGCGCCCTGCTCGTAGGTGATGTGGTCGGGCAGTTTAACCAGCTTGTCCGCCGGGATGTTGCGGTCGGTGGCGTAACCGCCGAGGTCGAAATAGTAGGCGACGCGATCGCCGGGATGAAAATTGGTGACGCCCGGCCCGACGGAAACCACTTCGCCGGCGGCCTCGTTGCCGACGATAAACGGAGTGGCCGGCGTCTTGTAGAGCCCGCTGCGGTAGTACACATCGATGAAATTCAGGCCGATCGCATGTTGCTTGATGCGAACCTCGCCCTGCCCCGGCGCAGGCAGGTCCACGGCCTCATAGACAAGCGCCTCGGGACCGCCGACCTGATGAACGCGCACCGCCCTGGTCATCGTCCACTCTCCCTGCCCTGTGCATCCGGTGAGGGAAAGGCATCGGGGTCATGTTGTCAACTCGATCGCCCGGGCAACTTAACTTCACGCAGTTCAGCGGCCCGCCCTGTCGCGGTTGCGCCTCGCTAGCACGTTGAACAGCTCTACCGCCGCCGAGAACGCCATCGCGAAATAGATATAGGCGCGCGGGATGTGGAAATGGAATCCGTCGGCGACGAGCGCAACCCCGATCAGAACCAGAAACGTCAGCGCCAGCATCTTGGTGGTCGGGTGTTCGCTGACGAACCGGGACACCGGCCCCGACGACAGGTACATGATGAAACATGCGATGATGACGGCTGCGATCATGATCTCGAGATCTTTCGCCATGCCGATCGCCGTGATGATGGAGTCCAGAGAAAACACCAGATCGATGATGATGATCTGCACGATGACCAGAAGAAACGCGCGTGGTTTCGGTGTGGCGCCCGCCTCGTGTTCACGCGCCTCCACCTCGCCATGAATCTCGTGCGTGGCCTTGGCGATCAGGAACAGGCCGCCGCCGATCAGGATGATGTCGCGCCAGGAGAACGCGAAGTCCTGCACCGTCAGCACCGGCGTGGTCAGGCCGATCAGCCAGACCAGCACGGTCAGCAGCGCGATGCGGAAGATCACGGCCAGCGCAAGGCCGACCTGGCGCGCGCGCTTTGCCTGCTTCGGCGGAATCCGCGAAACGATCACCGACAGGAAAATGACGTTGTCGATGCCCAGCACGATCTCGAGCACGGTCAGCGTCACGAGTGCAGCCCATGCTTCAGGGCTGGTCAGCAGTTCGATCATCGATTCTCTGGCCTCAGGAGACGGATCACGGCATCACCGCAGACGATGTAGAGCGCGATGGCGCAAAGCACGGCGGTAACCGGCGTCGCCACATCGAAATCGTTGGCAACGGCCATCATCGCAAGCGCCGCCCATACCGCGATCAGCGACAGATTGAAACCGCGGAACCGCTGCACCCTTACCGGATGCAATACCCTGAGGGGTACGAAGGTCAGCACGATAAGCGCAGCGACGGCGATCGACGATGCCGGCGGCGGCGGATGCAGCAGGAATAGATAGAACGCCGCGGCGTTCCAAAGCGCCGGAAAACCGCGAAAGTGGTTGTCCGCCGTCTTCATCCGGCGATCGGAGAAATAGAGTGCCCCGCTGATCACGATACCTACGCCCAGCAACGGCGCGGCAAGCGGAAGCAGCAGCCCGCTCGCGGTAATGGCATAGGCCGGGACGAACACATAAGTGAGGAAGTCGACAACCAGGTCCAGTATCTCCCCGGACCAGTTCGGCTGCGCTGCTTCGACGTTCAGCCGCCGCGCTATCGGCCCGTCGAGACCATCGATCAGGAGCGCGAGACCAAGCCAGGCAAACATGGCCGTCCAGTGCTCCCGCACGGCTTCCAGCATGGCGAGCAGCGCAATTCCGGCCCCGGTCGCTGTAAAAACATGGACCAACAGCGCGGCGGCACGCGACGTTCCGGGTCCGGGTAGCGGGTCCTGCCGACTTGGTTGGCTCATTTGCACATCTTGCTAGCAGGAATCGGACCGGTTTGCATAATGGTGGTTGCGGTATTCCGCCGCGCGAGCGATCGGGGACGACTTCTGCCGATCCCGACATTGCTCATCTGCGGGCTTGAAAATGCCGCCGCGAATGACGATTGTCGGTCCATGAACGAGAGCGCGAAACAGGTTGCAATCTTTGATGTCGCGGTGGTGGGCGGAGGGCCCGCCGGTTTGGCCGCGGCGATCGCCCTCTCCCATGCCGGCGCACGGACGGCGCTGATCGCGCGGCGCGTCGGTTATGGCGATAACCGGACGACGGCGCTGCTCGGCGACTCCGTCGATCTGCTGCGGCAACTTGACGTGTGGTCCCGCTGTGAGACCGATGCCGCCGCGCTCCGTGTCATGCGGCTCGTCGACGATACCGAACGTCTTATCCGGGCTCCGGAGGTGCTTTTTTCCTCCGCCGAGATCGGGCTCGATGCGTTCGGCTATAATATTGAAAACCGCGGGCTGATGGCCGCCATGGAGGCGCGAGCCGCGGAAGCGGAAAGCCTTACGCGGATCGACGGCGAGGCCGAGCACGTCACGCCGGACGATGCTGTCGTCACCATCACGACCCGGCAGGGAGAGACGTTGACCGCCCGTCTTGCCATCGGCGCCGATGGACGGCAGTCGCTTTGCCGCAAGGCCGCAGGCATCGGCATCACAAGGCGCGCGCTCGATCAGGCGGCATTGACGTTCAACGTCGCGCATAGCCGGCCGCATCAAGACGTCTCGACCGAATTTCACACGCCGCATGGCCCCTGTGTTTTTGTGCCGTTGCCCGGAGACCGCTCCAGCGTCGTCTGGGTCGCCTCTCCGAAGGAGGCGGCGCGGCTCTCGGCCCTCAGCGACGACGAGTTGGCCGAAGCCGCCGAACGGCAATCGCATTCGATCCTGGGACGGCTTCAAGTCGGCCAGGGGCGGAATCTGTTTCCGCTGGGGATCGAGCGACCCGCGCGCTTTGCAAGCAACCGCATCGTACTGGTCGGCGAAGCCGCTCATGTTCTGCCGCCGATCGGCGCGCAGGGGCTGAACCTGGGCCTGCGTGACGCCGCCGATATCGCGGACGTTGTCCGTGGCGCCCTGTCTTCCGGAGAGGATCCGGGCGCATCCCGGACTCTTGCGCGATACGAAACGGCGCGTCGCAGCGACGTTCTGAGCCGGACGTTCGCGATCGACATGGCAAATCGGTCGCTGCTGAGCGACTTCCTGCCGATCCAGACCGCACGCGCGCTGGGGCTGCACTTGATCAGCAAGGTCGGCCCGATCCGACGCCTTGCCATGCGCGAGGGTCTCGCGCCGTCATGGCGGCGACGTCCATACGGAGAAACCTGGCTCGGCTCACCTTAAGCGATCGCCTCGGCCGCTCCGGTCCGCGGCGCCAATCCATCCGGTTTGCCTCTGGCTTCGCCCGCAATCCTGGTCTATTCGACCGGAGATGATGAAAACGCGTACTGCCAGATTCCAGATCGGCCAAATCGTTCGCCATCGGATTTTTCCGTTTCGTGGCGTGATCTTCGACATCGACCCGGTCTTCAACAACACGGAAGAATGGTGGCTCTCGATCCCCGAGAATGTCCGGCCGCACAAGGACCAGCCGTTCTACCATCTGCTTGCCGAAAACG
>CAZOOO010000073.1:0-12480 GCA_964581435.1 uncultured Hyphomicrobiales bacterium
GCGGAAAACCGCTGCACACTTTTCCTCATCCCGCTCTAGTGTCCCGATTCCGAAGCTCGCATTACAGACGGCGGCTTGAACGGCGAACGAACCGCCGTAGCGCTGCTTTGATTTCACACTTCAGATCAAAGGCGTAAAGTGATCGTCGAACCTCAACACCGGAGCGCCGATCCGTGCGGCTGATTGTCATCGTCTTACTGGGCCTCGGTCTCGCCACCGCCATCGGTCTCGGAGCCACCTGGATCACCGCAACGCGCGGCACCGATCTTGGCACGCTGACCATCGGCGCATGGACGGCAAGGCCAAGCATCGGATCCAGCGAAATCGACCCTTACTCGCGTGCCGCAATTGCGCGAAGCGGAGAGCTGCCGATCGGAGCCGGAGACGGCATAGCATTCCTTGCCACAGCCGACGACGCCAAGCGACCGCTCGATGGCCGATGCGAGGTCGTCGTCGCCGGCGTCACACCGGCGGCGCGGTTCTGGACGCTGACGCTCCACGACCGCAAGGGTAATCTGGTGGCGAGCTCTCTGCCACGCCATGGCTTCACCAGCCAGGAGATCGTGCGGAATTCCGACGGCTCGTTCGTTGTGCATGTGGCATCGCGCGCGCGGGCAGGCAATTGGCTGCCGACCGGCGGCATCGAACGCTATGTGCTGATGCTTCGACTCTATGACACGCCCGTCGGAGTGGGTACGCGAACCCTACGCGACGCACCAATGCCTTTCGTCACGACGGAGAGGTGTTCATGATCCGCCTGCTGTTTGCGATCGTCGGCGGCATCCTGCTCGGCGGGATCGTACATCTCGTCAGCGTATTGGCGCTGCCGCGGATCGCCTCGCAGGACGCTTATTCGCGACTAGCGGAGATGACTGCGCTGAACGCCGTGACGCAGTTGCCGCCAGCGGATCCCGCCAGTTCGCTGGTGCCTTTCATGGACCCCGCGTTTGCCGTCGCGGTCTGCCGCTACGACCTGTCGGGCGGATCGATCAAGCTCACGGTGCCTGTGAGTGAAGCCTATACGTCGGTGTCATTTTATACCCAAAACAACGTCGCCTATTACGCCATCAACGATCGCTCGGCCGGACGCAAGGTGATCGAACTCAACCTGATGACGGAAGCGCAGCACGCCGAGTTGCCCGAGGAAGAGGATGTGACGGCCGCGGACCGCCTCATCATCGATTCCCCCTCGACGGCGGGACTGATCGTTCTGAAGGCGCTGGCGCCTGAGCCGGGTATGATGGAGCAGGCGAGATCCTCTCTCGCCGCCGCAAAATGCCGGCTGCAAACCGAGCCGCCCGTGGTGAAGCCGGAAGCGAAACGATAACCGAAGTCGCTTACCCGCGCGTGCGCAAGGCATGGCCGACGACGGGGGCCGCGGCCACGGGCGGATTGGCGGTTAAATCGGCGAGGTGCCCGATCAGGCGGTCTGCGTCGGCCGCCACGCCGTCCGGCGCATGAATCACCAGACGCTCGAGCGCCCAGCGATAGGACGCGATCCGCTGCTCAAGGCACTGCTGCACCCACTGCACGATCAGCGTGTTTTCCTCCATGCGGGCGACGGCGTCGGCACGCTCGCGCGGCGACAGGTCGGATACGAATTTCAGGCTGGCGTTGCGCTTGCTGTCGAGATCGAAGACCTGCCGGGCGGTGTTGAAGAACGGATCAAAACGAGTGATGTCGTCGCGGACGTCATCAATCAACTGCGCATAGCGCGAAGCATGAGAGCGGTGCGGATCGTCGATGAGGAGGCGGCCATAAGCGGAGCGATCGAACGCAGGCTTCTGCCGCCATGGCGCAGCGAGCGGGTCGTAGTTGCCGAAAACACTCTTCCAGGCAGGCCTCGAACGCGGCGGCTCGACCAGCGGATAGGCGAGATCGCGCAACAATCGCTCGTCGTCGGTTAATTGAAACCGTGACGGCTGACGGCCGATGCTGCCGGTCGCTTCCGCGCCCATCCAACGGTGCATGTCGTCGTTACGCGCATCCTGACGAACGCGGCCGAAGTCGCCGCCACTGCATGCGGCGAGCGCAGCACCCAGGAGAATCACGGAGAAAAGCGAAGCGAGACGTAAACGTCCCAGCCTTGGCATCGCGAGCGGCGTCTCCTGCATCGGGTGTGTCCGGAAATCAGGAGCGGGCACGACGGCGGCGTCGGCGACCGGCGGCCGTCCCCTCCTCGGGACCGCTTCCGCCGCTGGTTTCGTCGGTCGTGCGGTCGATGCGTATCACCGGCAGGATCACCACCGTTCCCGTCATGTGATCCAAAGAGCGATTTACCGTCGATCCCGGCCGTGACGCCACATCCGCCGGAAACGCAATAACGGTGCCCATGCCAGTCTCTCCTCCGCCCCGGCGCTCGTCGCGATTTGGGCAGCGACGCGCCGGGATTTAGAACCCGGCATGGTTAACGGCCTGTTAACGGCAAGCCTTTGGTTTTATTGATGGAGGGGCGACGGACGACAACCGCGCGCGCCGGCATGTTCTCTTGTCGTTCCAGGGGTTGCACCACCGCATAGCGGGCGGGGCTACCTCGTCCTGATGGACTCCGCTGAAGTTCGGGCTAAGCTTCGACGAGATCGCGAGGTTGTTGGGGAACCGATCCCGCGCCGAACGATTGTAATTTGAGCACAACTGAGACTTGAAATGTTTATAATCAGGCGCACAGAGCGCATCCGGCAGTTGCATTTATTCTAAAATTCGTTGGATACTACACCTGCCATCCAGTTTAGCGGTACAGAGTTAGGGGCACGCAAATGTCAGTTCCACGCCGTGGCCGGCCCAAAGCAAACCCGATCAAGCCTTCTTTACTAACCGCTCGGCGGTATTGATCACCACCTGACGGTCAGCGCTTTCTGCGATTTGCATAAAGACCTTTATCAGGCGGTTGGCGTCAGCCAAGTGGTCGGGGTCCGCGCCACCAGGGCCGCTGCGCATCTGCGAAAGTAGGTTCCGCAACGCATCTAGGGTGTCGTCGTTCATAATAATGCTTCCTCGGTGGGACAGAATGTCAGATCTCGAGAAACTTGAAGCACTTCAAAAATCGATCGATGACGCCTGGGGACTAGCCCAGCGACTCGACTTGGATCTGGTTAAATTCCTTCTGGAGATGGCTAAGCTGGAACTTTACCGCGATATCGAGGCCGCGATCAGATCAAGCGAGGCCGAGCATCCTGAAGCGACGCCGCCTTTTTGCCAATCGCTACAGTAGAGGCAGAACGTTAACGAGATCGCGATTTCTATAGTTAATTCAGTTCATTAATACTTAACCATTTCGTCGTGCCCGATCAATTTTAGCACTATCCGGGCATATATTATTTGCGCTAGATCAAAATGATGGCCGTTGGAAGGCATTTATTGCTAAGCCACCCGCTCCCCTGCACACTCCATCACCAGCCACCCGAGCAGCGCCTGCACTGAGCGCCTTCCGACGATCGTTAATGGCGATTGTGGTTTATCAGCAGCATAAGTCGCTTTGAAAACGACCAACCCCTTGCGACGACTCAAGAATCCAGATGAAATCGCTGGCGATTCGCCTTGAAAAGAAAAACGGCCACCGGTTGCACCCGGAAGCCGTTTGGATCGAGGCGAGATGTGCAAAACCCGTTGTCGTCGCACATCCTGAAGGAAAGACCTCGATTGAGTGCACAACACTCTGATTTGGGGGCCTCTGTCAAGACGACAGCAGTTGAACCAGTCAAAAGGAAAGATCATGACTGGAACCAAGCCTGGCGGCGACCGCCGCGAGCCCTCGTATCGTATCAAGCCGACTGATGTTCCGATCATCAAGAAGCGCATCGCTATCGGTGACTTCTTGAACCGGATCGCAGCGGACTACGATGTGAACCCCGGACGGATTTCTGAGATCAAGAAGGGGCGTAAGTTCGCGCACATCCAAGCCGCACGCTAGGCAATAACGGGGAGGCGCAGCGAAAGTTGCGCCTCTTCCGTTTTAGCCGCATCCCCCCAACACTATTCCGATCCCCAGCAGCGTCACTCCCACCCCGAGTACCCTGCCCGCGAGATCGCTCCCGCTGTCGCAAAGGCGCATCCAGCCGGCCAGGAACGTCAGCGCCGCCCCGAGACTGAACATCAGGGATCTGATTGAACCGAGGATAGAGGGCATCAGGGATTCCGATACGGCGGGGGATGCGCTATGGTGATTTGGCTTGCTGCGAGCGAACGACGAGCGGCGCAATGCTCATGAATTCGCTTTTGCGTGATCCGATGAATGACCATCAAAATCCTGGTTAGTGGTCAGCCTAACGCCCATGGGGCCTGCGTGCGGAAACGGTCAGCAAGCGCCATCACGCCCTCGGATCGACGATGACGAACCCGGCGATCGAGCGCGGGTGAATGCGCGTCTTTCCCCGGCCGGAGTTGGCGTCCCAGACGAGCCAGGTCAAGCCGCTGATATGCCGCTTCAGCACGAACACATGGCCTCGCCGTGCCGCGACCATGCCGGGAACCGGAGCGGTCCTCGGGAAGCGTAGCCAGTTCGCCGCCAAGTTCAGCCGAGGGATGATCCGGCCAAAAATATGGAGCGAAGCCCCGCAGCCGCAGTAGCGCCTCGGACAACCCGCAGGACGGCCGCCGACGATGCGGCCAGCGCCCGTCGCCATGACGCGGTGAGCGGGATGTGGATGGTCATGGATAAAAGTCAGCCCTTAGCTATTTTGCGTGTACGAATATTCTTGCGCCGGATATAATTTCCGTGTACGAATAATTATATGAAGATCGTTTGGGACGAAGTGAAGCGCCGTAGCAACCTCGCCAAGCATGGCTTGGACTTCGCCTCGCTCACGGTCGATTTCTTCGAAGCGGCTCGTATCGAAACCGCCAAGCACGATCGATTCCTCGCAATCGGTGAACTTGACGGGGTCGCAGTGGTTGCGGTCGTGTTCCGCCCGCTTGGCTCCGAAGCCCTCGCGGTGATCTCGATGCGGCGGGCGAACGAAAAGGAAAGGAGCCAGCTATGACCAACAAGTGGCCCCAATTTGTTACAAAGGATCTTGGACCTGATGACGACGCCGAGATGATGCAGCGCTGGCAAGCGTATGATCGCGAGATGCGCGCCATCATCGCCAAGGGCGGCGTCCACCAAGACGCTGACGGCTGGTGGGTCGACGACGCCACCGGCGAGTTGATCGGACCTGATCCTGATATCGAACGTCCGCTGTCGTCGGGCGAGATTGCAAGAGCCAAGCCTTTCGCTGAAGCCCTCCCCGATCTGGCGGAAAGCATCAAACGCTCGCGCGGACGGCCGAAAGTCGAAAATCCGAAGGAAGCCGTGACCCTTCGTCTATCGCCCGGCACCGTGGAGCGGTTCAAGGCCGCCGGCGACGACTGGCGCGCCAGAATGGCAGAGACGCTAGAGCGCGCGAAGGTGTAGCTAGCTGGAAACTGGATGCGCCGCCTCTCGCTGACGCTTTGACGGGCGAGAAGGTCGAAGACGTGTCTGCGATCGCCCGTATCGATGAGTCCTACACACCTCGGCATCAACGAATGGCTTGGGACCTATGAACGCCAGCGCCACCAATTGATGCGCGTAAAAGGCATACACCTTGCCGCTGCTGTAAATCCGATAGTGTTTCCGACCGCTACCGGACTTTATCTGCGGAATCATGTAGCGATTGCCCTTGCGGAGATCGCCGTACTCTGAAATCTCGAAACCCTCAAACCCTGGAACGGATCTCCAAACCAACAATGGATTCTGGACACCGCTTCGCACTTTCGGTGACAGCTTCATCTAAGAGCCCCGATTTGCGCCCGGAGGGATCGGAAAGGGATGAACCCGACATCGATATCCGTTAGCGCAAAATTGCCTATAATCCTTAGCGTTGTATACCCGTAATACTACGGGAATCTCGCGCGCTTGCTCCGGCGCGGCTTGCGACTACGGCGGCGGCTGGATCGCGTTGGTGTCGAGATACACCCATCAAATCGGTCGTTATGTCCGGCGGCATGATCGAGCATAAGACGCGCCATCTCATCATTGGAAATGCGCATCGCGCGATCACCGTCCAGCAAAACGCCGATGACACCGTCAACGCCCTGCACCGGTGGCCAATCATCTCGGCTAGACCGGAAGAACACGTAACCGGGGACGGCAGCTCGCTCGGCGACAGATAATCTTCCGCCTGAGACCCACGACCTCACATACGTCGGCAGGAAGGCTCCGCGGTCCATTTCCTCGATCTTGGCCCGGACGACATGCTCACGACCCGTAAACGTCCGACAAGCCGCCCAGAACTGCTCAGCCATGGATCTCTCCCATGTTCGTGGGAAGGGAAACGCGGGCCAACTCCACTGCATTCCGGACGCCAATCTTTCTGAACACTTCAGCCCGGTGTTCCTCAACAGTCCGCCGGCTGATGCCAAGGCGCACAGAAATTTCCTTGTTCGAAAGCCCTTGGATCAGCAAATCACAGACAGCCTGCTGCCTATCGGTCAAAGCATAATTCTGCACACTCATGCCGCGATCCGCTCGCCATCATCCGGATCATCATCGTCGGGATCGTAGGAAACAACGATGCGCGACCCGGGATAATCCCCGTGCCATACCTCCGCAGCTTGAATGGCTTCTTGCCAGCCCTGGCCCGACCAAACGCAAGCTTCACCGCCGTCTGGTTCGGTCAACACGACAACAAGGCACCATTCCCGATTGAGAGGTTCACCTGGCGGATGCACCCATGCTCGCATCACCTGAACCAGGGTCTGACGGTATCGTGGGAATGCAATGATATTTGTCATGACGCCTTTGCAACCTCCTCCGCACGATAGGCGCAGTCCGCGCATTCCTCGGCGCGGACGTGCCCCACGTATGGCGTTCCGCAGGCCCCGCACCGACGAAGATGATTGCCTGGCTTCCAGCCGCGCAGGGCCGGACGCTTGTCATGCTTCGCCTGGTCGGAAACAGATTGACCCTTTCGCTCCGGCGGAAGCAGAGAACGCGGAAGATTTTCCAGTTCGGTGATCGCCGCAGGCTTGGCCTTGACAATCTTCGCGGGCGTCTTTCCAACGGGAGGCACCGAAGCAATGCGTGGCAGCTCAACCGAACGGGTGTTACGCCTGCTTTTGAACCAGGTAATCCCCAGCGCCTTCCACAACGGCGTCGATGGGTGCGCCGCTCGGAACACGTTGGCCTCGCTATAGGCTTTCCTGCCCATGCCAGCGATGGTCGCGATGAGCGCAGCGTCGCTGATATCGGAATACTCGTCCCCATAAACTAGCAGGTCGATCGCCTTGATTTCGATTTGCGTGAGCGGGCAGATACCGGAATCGCGTGCGATCTTCAGAACCCGAACCGCACCCTCATGCCCTCGCCCGCGCACCAGCGAGCCGATGGCCGATATTGCCATGGTCTCGCCGGGCTTCGGATCCTTGGTCGGCGCGCGCAATGTCCGAATACCGGCCTCGCGACATACCGCCTCGATTGCCAGAGCTTCGGCGTCACCGGCCGCAATGGCCGCGACGTGAAGCTGAGCCGCCGTGACGGCAACGCGGTCCTTGTTGTGACCGATGAAGGCTGCCGCCCGTTCGGCGCGTTGATCGACATCGACGATCATCACCGGAATTTTCTCAACGTCGGGATGGGTCGAAGCGGCAATCGCCGTGTGTTGCCCGTCGATCAGCTCCAACCCGGCATCGGTCATCACCGCGCACGGCGCCTTGAACTTCGCCCAATCCCAGCCGGCGACAATCTTACGGACCAGCTTCATGCTCCGCTCGCTGCTGTCGCGTTGATACCCTTCATCGACGAGCAGCGTCGCGGGATCGACCCATTCAAAGATCGGCAACGCGCGCGGCGTGCCTCCAGGCACAAAGCCGTTGATCTCGATAGGAGCGATCGGTCGATGCGTCACGCCGCCCACTCCTCATTGGAGAACTGGATACCATCGAAATGCTTGTCGCAGATGACCTCCCAATAAGTGGAGTTTTTTGGACTGTTGCTGGTGGCTAGATCCACCACGCGCATCGCATCGTCGGAACTGAACCCGTTCTGGGCCATGATATTTCCGATCTCTCGAACGCCTTTGCAAAGCGCCTTTCGAATGGGATCGGCCATGAAACAATGGCCGGTGTCGATGTACTCCTCGAAGGTTGGCAGCGTCATCGCGCCGCTGAACCTGGCTGGTAGATTATGGGCGGTCGGTACGTGCCCGCTGTTAGGGCATTCTTCGACAAGGAATATGGGTTGATCGACAGGGCCCCAAGACTGGCTCCGAGTGGCGTTGAGGATTTAGGCGCATGGAACCGCGAGAGACCGAAACAAAGGCGCGTGCGCCCGGTCTGACGTGGCGCAACGGTCGTCCGGTGTGGCGGGCTACCAAGACGGCAATCGCTGCCGGGTATCCCGTCAAGAACGTGAACCTCTCCAGCTATCTCAATCAGCCGGTCTTGCTTGTGCAGCGATGCGAGAGGCTTCAAGCCGAAATGCTCGCATGGGTGTCGGGACGCAAGGGGCGTATCACCGAGTTCGATGGCACCATTCGCAGCCTGATCGAAGTTTGGCAGTCCGATCCGGAAAGCCCGTATCACAAGCTGAAATCATCGACGAAAAAGCCATACGATGTCTACGCTCGCATGGTGATCATGGAGGTTGGATCGAAACGGATCGATGATGTTGACGGACGGGACGTTAAGCGATGGTTCAATGCCTGGGCAAAACCGAAGAAGCCAGAAGATCCATTGCAGATTCCGAAAGCCAGAACCGCGATCGCCGTCATCAAGTCTGCGCTCAGCTTTGGTATCATGTGCAGAAAGGCTGGGTGCGCCGCATTCAAGGCCGTTCTGGCCGAAGTCGATTTCCCCGTTCCAGCATCCCGGACAACGGCTCCGACCGCGGACGACATCACGAAGGTCCGCAAAGCTGCCCGCGCGGTCGGCCATAGCGCCGCCGCTCTCGCCTACGCGATCCAGTTCGACGGCGCTGTGAGACAATGGGACGTGATCGGAGAATGGGTGCCGATGTCGGATCCGCGCCCGTCGATCGTTCTGGATCGTGGCATGAAGTGGATCGGCCCGATGTGGTCACAGGTCGATGAAAACCAGGTGTTTCGCTTCACGCCCTCGAAGACCGAGAACACGACCGGCAAGGAGGTCGCCGTCGATTTTACTGTTTGCCCGATGATCATGGAAGAGTTGGCGCTGACCACGTCCGAACAGCGCAAGGGGCCGCTGATCGTCAACCCGGTGACCGGCAAGCCATATCGACCCGACTATTTTCAGAAGCTATGGCGGACCGTGCGCGACGCTCAGGAAGTCTCCCCGGCGATCTGGAACAGGGATTTGCGCGCTGGCGGTATTACCGAAGGCCGGGCGGCCGATGCATCAACGGACGACCTCGCCAAGCTGGCAGGCCATGCCAACAAGAGAACCACCGCGAAGGTCTATGACCGAGCACAAATCGAGGCCGCTCGCCGGGTCGCCGTGGCCCGCGCGGCCCACCGAAGCAAGAAAAACTGATCACGGCGCACGCCCGACGCACACGGCGCACAGAGGTCAATGTTTTCAATCGTTAAGGAATTGTTTTCCTTAACGGCCTGTTAAAGCGGCCGCGCTAGATTGAGAACAAGCAGTTCTCCGCAAGCGTAAGCCGACATGACCGCACCTCCGATGTTTCCCGGTTTCGACGGGTTGTTGACACTGTCCCGCCGGGACGGCGTCGACATCCGTCCGACCCTGCTGCGGGTTCTGACCGATCTTTACGTGCAGACCCACGTGCATACCGTCGAAGAGGAGCACCACTTCGTCGAACTCACCTCGCGCCTGATCGATCATGTCGACGACGCGACCCGCGCAGCGGTGCGGGCCCGGCTGTCGATCTATCCGCGGACGCCGGCGGCGATCATGAGCAAGCTGCAACTCGGCGCATCCGCCACCCATCCGCAGGCTGGCAGCCCGGAGCCGCCAATGTCGCCGCTCAACGTTCCGCGCGCGGAGACCAAAACCCGCACGGTCGCAACGCTATCGATGGAGTCACGCGACGCCGCCGAAATCAGCGCGATGTTCTTCGGCGCAAGCTCCAAAGATCGCGCTTTGATCCTGCACAACCTGTCCACGACACCACTGCGGCCGTCTCCGCACATACATCCGTCCCGTGCCGCGCGCGCGATCGAGATCCTGCACATGGCCGCATTCGCGTCCGACGTCGATAACTTCGCGACCGAACTCAGCGCAGCCTTGATGCTTCCCGCCGCGATCGCCGAGCGCGTGGTGAAGGATCCGGGCGGCGAGCCGCTGGCTTGCGCCGCCAAGGCCATCGGCATTCCTTCCAGAACTTTCCAGCAGATTTTGCTGTTTCTCGATCCGGCCATCGGCACTTCCGTCACCAAGGTCTACCGGCTCTCGCGCCTCTACGACGTGCTCAGTGAACGCTCCACCCGAATCATGCTGGCGGCCTGGCGCGGGGCGACGATGACGGAAGCGAGGGCGAAGTATCGTCCCGCGCTTTATCATGAAGAACGCCACCACGCCCGCGCGGTCCCGGCGAACGCCAGCCCCGACGGCGCGCAGCCCGGAACGGGTCCGCTTCGCTCGCGCGGCCGCGACACATCCGGCGGATAGAGCATGTTTCATTTGCGCTTTGCGAAGCGCACCGCTTTTGCACATTGCCGTCGCAAAAATGCAACGCCAACGAAACCGATCAGGATTTCAGCATCATATGCCGCGGGAGCACGGTCTTTCCGGCCGCGTTGACTGTTTTGCTCCCCTCATCTTAGAAACAGTCTAAACATATGAGATTGCAAAGGAATTATCGACCCCGTAAGGAATGACCCGGCGGTTGCAAGCAGGAAGGCGCGCTGGCGCATCCTTGCGGCGGAGAGGCTGAATCCGTGGCGTTCGATGTCCAAGACCTGTTTCGGCGGCATAACCAGGAGCTGAAGCGCTTCCTGCGCCGCCGGGGCGCGTCCGCCGACACCGCCGCCGACCTGATGCAGGAGACTTTCCTGAAACTCCTGACCGCGACGCCGGCGGCGCCTGTCGACAACGCGCAGTCCTATCTGTTCCGTATCGCAAACAACCTGTCGATCGATCTCGCGCGCCGGCGGCGGTTGATGCCGCTCGTCGATAATAGCGACGAGGTTCTCAACCGGCTTGTCGACGACGCGCCGTCCCCGGAGCGGGCGGTGCTGTCGCGCCAGGAACTGGCGCTGTTGCAGGCCGCTCTCAACCAGATTCCCGAGCGGCCGCGCGAGGTGTTTCTGGCGCGCCTCGAGGGCAAGACATTCGCCGAGATCGGCCGGACCATGGGCGTTTCGCCGCAAACGGCGTTCAGTCATATGCTCAGGGTCATGATGCACCTCAAGGCGGCGCTCGACCGGGTACAAAAATAATTTCTGCGCCTGTCGGATATTTCGCTCTCCGGATCGTCTCCAGATAGTAAGAGCACCTCGTTCAGGGCCGTCTGCAAGAGGAGCGCGTCTGATGGGGGCCGATCCCGATTGGACCGACGACGAGGACTTCGGCGGGAACCTCGATCCGATATCGCGGGAGGCCGTGACATGGTTCGCGACCCTCCATGCCGACGAGGTGACGAAGGCCGATCAGGCCGCGTTCCGCGCCTGGCTGCGGCGGGACCAGCGCCATCGCGCGGCCTATGCGGAAGTCGAACGCCTGTGGTCGGGAGCCTCACAGCTTCCGATGGCCAAATCGCGCCGCCGCGCGAAGCGGGTCGCCGTCACGCGCCGGACTTTGGGCAAAGGCGTGCTCGCCGCGATGGTCGGCGGCGGCGCCTGGATCGCCTATCAGCAGCACCCGTTCGCCGACTACCGCACCGGCGCCGGCGAGCGCCGGACGGTCAGGCTCGCCGACGACTCGACCGTGGACATGGCCGGGGCGACGGCCTTGTCCGTCGATTTCAGTTCGCAACTGCGCCTCATCACGCTGCATCGGGGCGAGGCGTATTTCTCGGTTCAGCCCGAACCGTCGCGTCCGTTCGTGGTCGAGGCGGCGGCGGGCCGCACGATGGCCGCCGGAACCGCATTCAACGTCGACTATGCCTCCGACGACGACGTGCGCGTCACCGTCGCCCGCCACGCCGTCGATATCCGCGTCGGCGCGGAGGGCGTGCGGCTGGATGCCGGATCGCAACTCACATACGGCCGCGAAAGCATCGGCGCGCCCCGGACGATCGATCCGGCTTCGGAACTCGGCTGGCGCGACGGCCGCCTGGTTTTCATCTCGCAGCCGTTCGGGCGGGTGGTCGCGTCGCTCAATCGCTGGCGGCAGGGCCGGCTGATGGTGATGGGATCGGCGCTGGCGGCGCGCCCGGTCACGCTTATCATCGATCTCCAGAAATCGGGAAATATTCTCGCCACCCTCGAAGACACGCTCCCGATCCGCGTCGTCAACGTGACGCCCTTTCTGACGCTGGTGTTCGAGGCGTGAGAGCCCCATCTTCGTCATGGCCGGGCTTGTCCCGGCCATCCACGTCTTTGATGTGTCGCCGCAAAGACGTGGATGCCCGTGCCAAGC
>CAZOOO010000073.1:12490-13322 GCA_964581435.1 uncultured Hyphomicrobiales bacterium
GGGCGGGGTGGGCCCGCTCTATCTTGGTTTTTGTGGTGTCCCTTCTATGTGGTGTTCCCGCCTCCCTCGCACGGCCATGACGGGGGGAGAGGTCGGATCGGATCACGCTCCAATGTTTTGTTTGACGCGTTTTCTTCATGCGAAGTGGTGACCGCCCTCGGGTCGAGCCCGAGGGCGTACCTTGCTTGAAAAATTCTTGAAAAAAATTTTCGCGGTCCATCTGATAACGCCGGGTCCGCTTCGTCTGAACCAATGAGGGCACGGCATCACGCCGGCGCCCAATTGTTCACAGGAGCGGGGGCGATGGCGGGGCAAAGTGTTTCGGGGGTCAGGGCGATCAGGCTGGCGGCCTTGCTGGGATCGACATCGCTCGCCGCCTTGCTGCTGACGCTGCCGCCCGCAATCGCGCAACCTGCGTCTTCACCTGCGCCCGCGGCGGGCGCGCTCCAGCGCGCGGTCGCGTTCGCCATTCCGCCGCAGCCGTTGTCGAGCGGCATCGTGGCGTTCTCGCGCGCGGCCGGCATCGATCTCGTGTTCGACGGCGCGGTGCCGCGCGATGCGCGCACGCCGGGCGTCTCGGGAACGTTCACGGTGAGCGAGGGCGTCAACCGGTTGCTCGCCGGCACCGGACTGACGGCGCGGTTCACAGGCGCGCGCACGGTGCAGATCGTCAACCCTTCCGCGGCAGGCGGTGCCGCTGGTGCAGCGCCCGCTGGCGCGATCTCGCTCGATACCATCGACGTGCAGGGCGAAACGGCGTGGGGGCCTGTGCAGGGCTATGTCGCCAGCCGCAGCGCCACCGCCACCAAGACCGACACGCCGATCATCGAGG
>CAZOOO010000074.1:0-13187 GCA_964581435.1 uncultured Hyphomicrobiales bacterium
ACGGCCGCCTGATTCCGGACGCGCTCGGTAATCTCGGCCTGCCGGAAAGCGAACTTGCGCGCCATATCGCCTGGGATATCGGGATCGCCGGCGTCGCCGAGCGGGTTTCGGCGGCGCTGGACGCGCATCTGATCGCGCAACGCTACTCGCGGCTGGTGATCGACTGCAACCGGCCACCCGGAGTCGCAAGCTCGATTCCGGCGATCAGCGACGCTACAAATATTCCGGGTAATGAAGGCATTTCGCCAGCCGACGCCGCCGCGCGGCGGCGCGCGATCTTCGCCCCCTATCATCGCAGGATCGCCGAGGCGATCGATGCCCGGCTGGCGCAAAGTCGCCCCACGATCCTAGTGTCACTGCACAGCTTCACGCCGGTCTATGCCGGGGTGGCGCGGCCCTGGCATGTCGGCACGCTCTATCACCGCAGTCCGGTGCTGCCGCATCTTCTGCTGTCGCTGCTGCGCGCCGAAAGCGATCTTGTTGTCGGCGACAACGAACCTTATGCGGTGAGCGACCTCACCGATTACACCATCCCCGTGCATGGCGAGGCGCGCGGCCTGATGAATACCGGCGTCGAGATCAGGCAGGATTTGATTGCTGATGACACCGGACAAGCGCAGTGGGCGGAGCGATTGGCGCGGCTGCTCCACGAGATCGAAACGACGCTGACCGCGCCGCGATCGTCTTACGCCTAAAATCTCGGGTGACGGATGCCGGCGATGCGGTGCCGGTTATCGGAGGGGTGAGCGGCGAAGCAATCCTATTACAGTTGGTTGATGGATTGCTTCGCCTGCAATGACGTTTCGACTTAACTTGTTTTCCGTTCAGCTATGCCAAGCTAAATGCGTCCCATCAGGAGAAGGATAAGCAGAATGATGATCACCAATCCGAGGCCGCCGCCGCCGTAGTAGCCGGTGCCGTAAAACGGCCCGCCGCCGCCGCCGCTGAAGCCGCCAAGCAGCGCAATAATCAAAATGATCAGAATGATCGTGCCGATGCTCATGTCGTTCCTCGCTCAGGCTTAGTGATGCATGAGAAGTGCGATGAGAATGATCAACGGGATCGGAATCCCGATCAGCCAGAGAAGAAGTCCGCGTCCGAAGCCCATGTGTTCGCCTCCTGTTGATGAGGCGACAACGCGACGCGCGGCGCGTCGTTCCCGTAGAGGAACTGAACTATTTCTCCGCGATCAGCGGAACCAAATTCAGCCGAGTGCGCGCAACTCACAGCGCAACACTTTGTTGGTGGCGATCATCGGCAGACTGTTATTCCGCGCGATCATCCAGTGATCATCGAGGGGCGCAATCGTGTCCCGGACGCGGTGCGGCATTCTTGATGCGGCTCCGCCGAACCGGGACCGCCGCAAACACTGTCATTGGAACGGCCCCCGGATCAATGGCGTCACGTCGCGGGCATGACGCACTGGGCCGCGTCCCGGTACGCATAGGATTTAACTGGTCAGCGCGGCCTTCACCACGCCGCTGGCCTTGCCGAAATCCATCTGCCCCGCATATTTGGCTTTCAGCGCGCCAATTACCTTGCCCATGTCCTTGATACCGGAGGCTGCGGTCTCCGTAATGGCGGCGGCGACGGCGGCCTTCACTTCGTCGTCGGACATCTGCTTCGGCAGGTAGGCGGAGATGACGGCGATCTCCTCCCGCTCGGCTGCCGCCAGTTCCTCGCGGCCACCCTTTTCGTAGAGTTCGACGGACTCCTGCCGCTGCTTGATCATCTTCTGCAACAGGCCGAGCAGGTCGCCGTCCGCCAGCGGCGGCTTGCCCTGCCCGCGCGCCTCGATGTCGGCGTTCTTGATGGTGGAGTTGACCATGCGCAGCGTGGACAGCTTGCGCTCGTCCTTGGCCTTCATCGCCTCCTTGACGGCATTGTTGATGTCCTCGCGCAGCATCGGAAAGCCTCCCTTATAACGGCGTTGAACACCGCTGATTAATGCCAGCGCCCGATGTAAGCCGCGCCGGCGCGGGAGACAACCGGCGTTTGACGCGGTGCGGGCGCGGGGCTATGTCATACGCTCATGACCGCATCGGAAAATGCTTCTGCCTGGCCGGACCTCAAGCCGACCGCGCTTCTCGTGCTGGCCGACGGCACCGTGATCGAGGGCTTCGGCCTCGGCGCGGAGGGTCAGGCGGTCGGCGAAGTCTGCTTCAACACCGCGATGACCGGCTATGAGGAAATCCTCACCGATCCCTCCTATGCCGGGCAGCTCATCACCTTCACTTTCCCGCATATCGGCAACGTCGGCACCAACGACGAGGACATCGAAACCGTGAACATGGCGGCGACGCCGGGCGCGCGCGGCGTCATCCTGCGCAGCGCCATCACGTCGCCCTCGAACTACCGCGCAGCCAGGCACCTCGATGCGTGGCTGAGGGCGCGCGGCATCATCGGCATCTCGGGCATCGACACCCGCGCGCTGACCGCCCTTGTCCGTACCCGCGGCATGCCCAACGCGGTGGTCGCCCATGCGCAGGACAGGCGGTTCGACCTGCCCGGCTTGAAAAGGGAGGCGCGCGAGTGGCCCGGTCTCGAGGGCATGGACCTCGTGCCGATGGTGACATCAAGCCAACGCTACACCTGGGACGAAACGCCGTGGACGTGGGGCGCGGGATTCGGCCGCCAGGACAAGCCTGAATTCAACGTCGTCGCCGTCGACTACGGCATCAAGCGCAACATCCTGCGCTTGCTCGCCGGCGAAGGCTGCAAGGTCACGGTGGTGCCGGCGACCACCTCGGCGGACGACATCCTGGCGATGAAGCCGGACGGCGTGTTCCTCTCGAACGGCCCCGGCGATCCGGCCGAGACCGGCAAATACGCCGTGCCGATGATCCGGAAAGTGATCGAATCGGGCACGCCGACCTTCGGCATCTGCCTGGGCCACCAGATGCTCGGTCTCGCGGTCGGCGCGAAAACCCGGAAGATGCATCAGGGCCATCACGGCGCCAACCATCCGGTCAGGGACGAGACCACCGGCAAGGTGGAGATCACCTCCATGAATCACGGTTTTGCGGTGGACGAGGCGACGCTGCCGACGGGCGCGAAGCAGACCCACGTCTCGCTGTTCGACGGCTCCAACTGCGGCATCGAACTCGAGGGCAAGCCGGTGTTCTCCGTGCAGTATCACCCGGAGGCTTCGCCTGGACCACGCGACTCGCACTATTTATTCAAGCGCTTCGCCGACCTGATGCGCGAGAACAAGCGGGCATAGCAACCAGCAACAGGCATCCTCGTCCGCGAGGGCGGACGATCCGGTGAACGGTGAACCGCCCGCTCCGGCCGGGTCAGGCTTCGTTGCCGCCTTCCTGACGACTGGCCTCGAACAGGAACCAGGTGCGTCGCTCGGCCGCGTCGATGAAATTCTCAAGCAGGCTCGCAGTCGCGACGTCCTCATACTTGTCGCAGATGTCATGGGCCTTGCGCATGGCCGCCACGACCTTCTTGTTGTCGTTCATCAGTTCGCGCAGCATCTCGCGTGGCGGGACGTAGCTCTCGTCGTTGTCTTCGAGGGTCTGCAGCTTGGCGACCTGACCGATCGAGCGTAGCGTGGTGCCGCCGATCTTGCGAACCCGTTCGGCGATCTCATCCGTCGTGTCGAATATCTGCTCCGACTGCTCGTCGAGCAGCAGATGATAGTCGCGGAAATGCCGGCCGCTGACATGCCAGTGGAAGTTCTTGGTCTTCATGTAGAGCGCGAAGGTATCGGCCAGGATCGTGTTCATGGCGGCCGAAATCTTGTTGACGCCTTCCTGCGAAAGATCGGTCGGCGTGTCGAGTTCGGGGTTTACCTTTCGCAAGGTTGAACTTTTGGCTTGGGTCACGATGCACCCTCCTGTTATGAAAAGCGGACGAAACGGGATTTTCGGCGCGCGGCGCGTGGCCGGAAAGCCGCTCCGGACCCTGCTAACGCGCTGTTTTGCGACAGGTTCGTTAACGCGCGAATCCCGGCAGGGTTCCGGAAGCGGAACAAGAAGATTGGCTCAGGCCGTCCATGGATGACTGGATCGAGTATTACGATTCCCCCCATACGATTTATGTCAGCAAACTGCATCGCGACGTCCATTTCCAGACTATTGCCAGGGACATCATCGGCTACATCTCCTCCAAGGATTCCGTAATCCTGGACTATGCCTGCGGCGAAGCGCTCTCTGCGGAAACGGTGGCCGATGCCTGCGGCCGGCTCATCCTCGCGGAGCCCGCGCCGGGCGTTCGCGGCCGGCTGGTCGCGAGGTTCGCGTCCAACACAAAAATTCGGGTGTGCTCGCTGGACGAACTCAGGCACATTGATGAGCGGTCCATCGATCTGGCGGTGATGAACTCGGTCGCGCAGTATATGAAGCCGGACGAACTCGATGCCGCCTTCGCCGCCATCCACCGCCTGCTCAAGCCGACCGGCCGGCTGGTGCTGGGAGACATCCTGCAACCGCACGTAGGAATGTCCGGCGACGTGACCGCGCTGCTTCGCTTCGCGGCAAAGCATGGCTTCGTGAAGGATGCGCTGCGGGGGCTGGTCCGCACGGCCCTGTCCGACTACCGGCAACTCCGCAGCAGCATCGGGTTGCAGCGCTACAACGAATCCGAGATGCTGGCCAAGCTTGCCGCCGCCGGATTCACGGCAACCCGGGCGCCGGCTAACATCGGCCACAACCCGTCGCGCATGGCGTTTGTCGCCCGGCGCGTTCTTTCTCAGTCCGATAGGCCTGCAATTGCCGGTCGATCGGCGAGTTGAAGACCCTTTTCCGCTTTCGGAATCTGGTCTAAAGACACCTCGCGCGCGAGAGGGAACCTAGCGCTAGTGTCCCGATTCTGAAGTTCGCATACCCTTCCCCGCAACCTTTGATGCGAACTTCGGAATCAAAGGGACACTAGCAACTTTACGATTCTCGTGTGGTTCAGGTTCAGAAGTTCGCTTGACGGACTCCGGTGGGGCCATGAAGCGAACTCCTGAACCACCACACTCGTGTTTCAAGGGACGCGCGGCTCGCGCGCCCTTTTTTTGTGCCGATTTTTACCCCTTGGGACTTGATGCCTAAACGCACCGACATTTCGACCATTCTCATCATCGGCGCCGGTCCGATCGTCATCGGACAGGCCTGCGAATTCGACTATTCCGGCACCCAGGCGGTGAAAGCGCTGAAGGAGGAGGGTTACCGGGTGGTCCTGGTCAACTCCAACCCAGCCACGATCATGACCGACCCTGAACTGGCGGACGCGACCTACATCGAACCGATCACTCCCGAAATCGTCGGCAAGATCATCGAAAAGGAACGCCATGTCATTCCCGGCGGCTTCGCGCTGCTGCCGACCATGGGCGGCCAGACCGCGCTGAACTGCGCCCTGTCGCTGCGCCGGCAGGGTACGCTGGACGAGTTCGACGTCGAGATGATCGGCGCGACCGCGGACGCCATCGACATGGCGGAGGACCGGCAACTGTTCCGCGAGGCCATGACCAGGATTGGCCTGGAGACGCCGAAATCGCGGCTCGCCAACGCATCCGCGATGAAAAAGGCCGATCGCGACAGCTATCTCGCCGAGAAAGAAAAGCTCTCCGGCGACGCGCTCGCCGAATTCGAGCGGCGATGGACGCTCGGCGAGACCGAGCGCCGCAAGCGCTACCAGCAGCAGGCGATGGCGGAAGCGCTGATGGCGCTGTCGGAGATCGGCCTGCCGGCGATCATCCGCCCCTCCTTCACCATGGGCGGCACCGGCGGCGGCATCGCCTACACCCGTGACGAATTCCTCGACATCATCGAGCGCGGCCTCGACGCCTCGCCGACCAACGAGGTCCTGATCGAAGAGAGCGTGCTCGGCTGGAAAGAGTACGAGATGGAGGTCGTCCGCGACAGAAAGGACAACTGCATCATCGTCTGCTCGATCGAGAATTTCGACCCGATGGGCGTCCACACCGGCGACTCCATCACGGTGGCGCCGGCGCTGACGCTGACCGACAAGGAATACCAGATCATGCGCGACGCCTCGCTGGCGGTGCTGCGCGAGATCGGTGTCGAGACCGGCGGTTCCAACGTACAGTTCGGCGTCGACCCCGCCGACGGCCGCATGGTCGTCATCGAAATGAACCCGCGGGTGTCGCGCTCCTCGGCGCTGGCGTCGAAAGCGACCGGATTCCCCATCGCCAAGGTCGCGGCGAAACTCGCGGTCGGCTACACCCTCGACGAGATCGCCAACGACATCACCGGCGGCGCGACGCCGGCCTCGTTCGAGCCCAGCATCGATTACGTCGTCACCAAGATTCCGCGCTTCGCGTTCGAGAAATTCCAGGGCGCCTCGACCACGCTGACCACCTCGATGAAATCGGTCGGCGAAGTCATGGCGATCGGCCGCACCTTTCAGGAAAGCCTCCAGAAGGCGCTGCGCGGGCTGGAGACCGGCCTCACCGGCCTCGACGAGATCGACATCGAGGGCCTCGGCCAGAGCGACGACAAGAACGCGATCCGCGCCGCGCTCGGCACGCCCACCCCCGACCGGCTGCTGCAGGTCGCGCAGGCGATGCGGCTCGGCTGGAGCGACGACGATATCTTCAACTCCTGCAAGATCGATCCGTGGTTTCTCGCCGAACTGCGCGGCATCGTCGAGATGGAGAACAAGGTCCGCGCCCACGGCCTGCCGGGCAACGCCTTCGGCATGCGCACGCTGAAAGGCATGGGCTTCTCGGACGCCCGGCTCGCGGTGCTCTCAGGCAAAACGGAGGCGGAGGTCAAAACGCTCAGGCGTACCCTCGGCGTGCGCCCGGTCTACAAGCGCATCGACACCTGCGCCGCGGAATTCGCCTCGCCGACCGCTTACATGTACTCGACCTATGAAGCGCCGTTCGCGGGCAGCGTCGTCGACGAGAGCGCGCCGTCGGACAAGACCAAGGTCGTTATCCTCGGCGGCGGTCCCAACCGCATAGGCCAGGGCATCGAGTTCGACTATTGCTGCTGCCATGCCTGCTTCGCGCTGTCGGATGCAGGCTTCGAGACCATCATGGTCAACTGCAACCCGGAAACGGTCTCAACCGACTACGATACCGCTGACCGGCTTTACTTCGAGCCGCTGACGGCCGAGGACGTGCTGGAGATCATCGACACCGAACGGCAGAACGGCACGTTGCACGGCGTGATCGTGCAGTTCGGCGGCCAGACGCCGTTGAAACTGGCGCGCGCGCTGGAAGCGGCCGACGTGCCGATCCTCGGCACCTCGCCCGAGGCCATCGATCTCGCCGAAGACCGCGACCGGTTCAAGCGCATCCTCGACCGGCTGAAACTGAAGCAGCCGAAAAACGGCATCGCCTATTCGGTGGAGCAGGCGCGGCTGGTGGCGGCCGATCTCGGCCTGCCGCTGGTGGTGCGGCCCTCCTATGTGCTGGGCGGCCGCGCCATGCAGATCATCCGCGAGGACAGCCAGCTCGGCGACTACCTGCTCGGCACCCTGCCCGAGCTTGTGCCCGCCGACGTCAAGGCGCGCTATCCGAACGACAAGACCGGCCAGATCAACACCGTGCTCGGCACCAACCCGCTGCTGTTCGATCGTTATCTCTCCGACGCCACCGAGATCGATGTCGATTGCCTCTGCGACGGCAAGGACACCTACGTCGTCGGCATCATGGAGCATATCGAGGAGGCCGGCATCCACTCCGGCGATTCGGCCTGCTCGCTGCCGCCGCGCTCGCTCGACGCCGCCACGATCTCTGAACTGGAGCGGCAGACCCGCGAACTCGCGCTCGGTCTCGATGTCGTCGGCCTGATGAACGTGCAATACGCCATCAAGGACGGCGAGATCTACGTGCTGGAAGTGAACCCCCGCGCCTCGCGCACGGTGCCGTTCGTCGCCAAGGTGGTCGGCCTTCCCGTCGCCAAGATCGCGGCGCGGATCATGGCCGGCGAGAAGTTGTCCTCCTTCAAGCTCAAGCCGCAGAAGCTCGGCCATGTCGGCGTCAAGGAATCGGTCTTCCCCTTCGCGCGCTTCCCCGGCGTCGACACGGTGCTCGGCCCGGAAATGAAATCGACCGGCGAGGTGATGGGCATCGACCGCTCGTTCGAAATCGCCTTCGCCAAGAGCCAGCTCGGCGGCGGCACGCATCTGCCGCGCAAGGGCACGGTGTTCGTCTCGGTCCGCGAGACCGACAAGGTGCGTATCCTCGCAACGGTGAAGCTGTTGGCATCTGCCGGCTTCAGGGTGATGGCGACGTCGGGAACGCAGCGCTACCTGACCGACAGCGGCGTTCCGGCCGAGAAGGTCAACAAGGTTCTGGAGGGCCGGCCACATATCGTGGACGCCATCACCAACGGCGAGGTGCAACTGGTGTTCAACACCACCGAGGGACCGCAGGCGCTGGCTGACAGCCGCTCGCTGCGGCGCGCCGCCCTCTTGCATAAAGTGCCGTATTACACCACTCTTTCGGGAGCCGTGGCGGCCGCGCAAGGTATCCGCGCCTATTTGGACGGAGACCTTGAGGTTCGCACGTTGCAGAGCTATTTTTCCGAGCCTTAGGCCTGAATCGGACGGCTTGAATCGGGCCCGGTCGGCCCGATAATCGGTCCGCACGAGCCCTGACGGAGTGGAACCCGCAGGTCGCGGGGATGTTTTTGTCCGGTTGAAGTAAGTCGGCTACTGTGGCGGTCAAGACGGCGCTTCATTACCTCGACGAGTCCAAAGCGAGCTTCTGAGCCAATTGCACTGGAATCATAGAGTTCCGAATGCCCTTGATTCCGAGTTCGCACCAAAGGGCAGCAGAGATATGCGAGCGTCGGAATCGAAACATCAGGCGAACGCGGATTTTGCGGCCGGGATCCGGACGGAAAGCCGCCTCGCGCAATGCGGCAGCGCTGCCGATGAAGCGAAGGACGAAGTGAGATGGTCGATAAGGTTCCGATGACCCGAGGCGGACATGCCGCCCTCGCAGACGAACTGAAGAAGCGCCAGTCGGTGGACCGGCCGCGCATCATCGAGCAGATCGCCGAGGCGCGCTCGCATGGCGACCTGTCGGAGAATGCGGAGTATCACGCCGCAAAAGAAGAGCAGTCGCACAACGAGGGCCGCATCGCCGAGCTCGAAGACAAGCTGGCGCGCGCCGACATCATCGACGTCAGCAAGCTGTCGGGCGACACCATCAAGTTCGGCGCCACCGTGACGCTGATCGACGAGGATACCGACAAGAAGGCGGTGTGGCAAATCGTCGGCGAGGCCGAGGCCGACGCCAAGCAAGGCCGCATTTCGATCACTTCGCCGCTGGCGCGCGCCCTGATCGGTAAGAAGAAAGGATCCTCGGTCGAAGTCGTCGCGCCCGGCGGCGCCAAAGCCTACGAGATCACCAAGGTCGAGTGGCGATAGCGGAGTTCCCGCCGCCGTCGCGTACCGCCACTGCCCTGGACGCAATGACGCAGGTGACGCCAAGCATCGACGTGTTCCAAATATGGAACAATTCAGGAGCAGGAACGTTGGCGTCGGTGTAGCCTGTGGCGACGAACGTCGGACTCGTGCTTAAATTTCACGGCGACGTAACCGGGAGTCCGACATGGACCAGATGTTCTCCAAATTGCAGCCGATCGTCCTCAGCCTGCTTCGTTTCATGAGCGGGCTTCTGCTCCTGCAACATGGCACCGCCAAGCTCCTGGGATTTCCGGCACTCCCGATGTTCGCCGATCTGCGAATCGGCTCGATGGTCGGGGTCGCCGGAATCATCGAATTGGTCGGCGGGGGATTGCTGGTCGTCGGGTTGTTCACGCGGGCCGCGGCGTTTATCACGTCAGGCATGACGGCGGTCGCCTACTTCATGGTCCATGCGCCGAAGGATTTCATGCCGATCGCCAACGGCGGCGAACTGGCCGCCCTTTATTGCTTTGTTTTCTTCTATCTGGTGTTCGCCGGCGGCGGCCCGATCAGCCTTGACAGGATAATCTCCAGGAAGACCTGAAGCAGGATCGCGGCGGGCGCATCTATAGCGCTTTCGATCGAAGCATGTCCTCGGGCCCGCCCCGAGGACATGCGCCTATGCGCGTGAAGAAATCGTGTCATATCAGGACAATAGAGCCTCGGTTCCGATTTCGTCAGAAGCGAAAAGGCTCCGGGACGTCGTGCCCGCTTGCCCCCGGGGCACCCGGTCTTCGAGCGTGCATTCCGACTTTAAGTACGCGCATCGCGGTCTCAGCCAGGCGCCTTCAATTCCAGCGGTACCGCCGCGGCGTATTTGGAGCTATGCAGCACCAGCGAGGTTCGCACGTTGCGCACATGCGGCGCAGCGGTGAGGTGCGCGACGAAGTCCTGAAATGTCGCCATGTCGGGCGCTACACATTTCAGGATGAAGTCGACCTCGCCCGACAGCATCCAGCATTCGCGCACCAGCGGCTCGCCGCGCACGAATTCCTCGAACGCGCGCAGGTCGGCGTCCGTCTGGCTCGACAAATGCACCGACGCGAACACCGTCACCTCGAAACCGAGCCGCTGCGGGTCGAGCAATCCGCGGTACCCTTGGATGTAGCCCTCCTCCTCAAGGGTCCGGACCCGACGCAGACACGGCGGCGGCGAAATGCCGACCCGCCTGGCCAGCTCGACATTGGTGATGCGGCCGTCGGCCTGAATCTCGCTCAGAATCTTAAGGTCGATCTGGTCCAGATTCTTCGACACGCGCATCACATCCCGAAAGCCGGCTCATGAATCCCGGCGCGTCCTAATTAACGCAGGTTGCATCACTTAAGCAATTTTATTGCGCCAAATCCGCACATTCGCGTTTTAGGGAAATTTTTTCCGGCGGCGGGTTGCATTTTTCGCATAGCTAGGCAGATATGCATAACGTCGTCCTGACGTTTTCACGCCTTCATGGCCTCTGCGGCATCCGACGCGTAGCGCGCGGAGCCGATTTTTATCAAAGGTCCGCCGTACCCATGTCCGCTCCCACCCACGCCAAGGTCGTCATCATCGGCTCCGGTCCGGCGGGCTATACCGCGGCAATCTATGCGGCGCGCGCCATGCTGGAGCCGGTGCTGATCCAGGGCATCCAGCCGGGCGGCCAACTCACCATCACCACCGACGTTGAGAATTACCCCGGCTTCGCCGACGTGATCCAGGGGCCGTGGCTGATGGAGCAGATGGAGAAGCAGGCGGCCCATGTCGGCACCCGGATCGTAACCGATACCGTGAACTCCCTCGATGTGTCGCAGCGGCCGTTCCGGCTGACCTGCGACAGCGGCGACGCCTATCTCGCCGAAACCGTGATCCTCGCCACCGGCGCGCAGGCGCGCTGGCTCGGGCTGCCGTCCGAAGACAAGTTCAAGGGTTTCGGTGTCTCCGCCTGCGCGACCTGCGACGGCTTCTTCTATCGCGGCAAAAACGTGGTCGTGGTTGGGGGCGGCAACACAGCGGTCGAGGAAGCGCTGTTCCTGACTAATTTCGCCTCGCAGGTCACCCTCGTGCATCGCCGCGATCATTTCCGCGCCGAACGCATCCTGCAGGATCGCGCCTTCAGGCATCCGAAGATCAAGACCATCTGGGACAGCGTCATCGACGAGATCTGCGGTGCGGACAATCCGCCCAAGGTCACCCACGTCCGGCTGAAGGACGTCAAGACCGGCGCCCTCACCGAGGTCGCGGCCGACGGCGTGTTCATCGCGATCGGCCATGCGCCCGCCACCGAACTCGTGGCCGGCAAGGTCAAACTGAAAAGCTCGGGCTATGTCGAAGTTGCGCCGAACTCGACGGCGACCTCCGTGCCGGGGCTGTTCGCCGCCGGTGACGTCGCGGATGAGGTTTATCGCCAGGCCGTGACGGCCGCGGGCCTGGGCTGCATGGCTGCGCTGGAAGCCGAACGGTTTCTCACCGCGCACGCGGGCGACCGCGCCGCGGCAGAATGACTGCGCGGTTGACCGGCATGGACTGGGACAAGCTAAAAGTGTTTCACGCCGCGGCCGAGGCCGGGAGCTTCACGCACGCCGGCGAACAGCTCGGGCTGTCGCAATCCGCGGTATCGCGGCAGGTCAGCGCGCTGGAGCAGGAACTCTCGGTGCCGCTATTTCATCGCCATGCGCGGGGGCTGATCCTGACCGAGCAGGGTGACCTGCTATTCCGCACCGCGCATGATGTCTTCATGCAGTTGCAGGCGGCGCGCGCCAAACTCGCCGACAGCCGGGAAAGGCCAAGCGGCGACCTCAAGGTGACGACCACGCCGGGAGTCGGCATCAACTGGTTGATTCCGAGGCTTGGCGAATTCACCTCGCTGTATCCGGAGATCAGGATCTCGCTGCTTCTGACCGACGAAGAGCTTGATCTGTCGATGCGGGAAGCCGATATCGCGATCCGCACATACAAGCCGACCCAACCCGACCTGATTCAGCGCAAGCTGTTCGCCATGGGTTTCCATGCCTACTGTTCGACCGAATACGTCAAGCGCTTCGGCACCCCGCGAACGCTGGAGGAACTCGGTGGACATCGGATCATCCTGCTCAACGAGACGCAGGCCTCGGCCCATCTCCAGAACCGCAACTGGCTGATCGAGGCTGCCCGCAGCCGCTCAGGACCACACGAGCCCTATTTCACGGTCAACAACATACTGGGCCTGTTCAGCGCCTGTCAGCAAGGTCTCGGCATAGCCGCGCTGCCGGATTACCTGGTCGGCGAGAACAATCTCCTGGTGCAGTTGTTCGGCGAATCCGATTCGATTCAGCTCGATACTTACTTCGTATATCCTGAAGAGCTGAAATCCGTCGCACGGGTTCAGGCTTTCCGCGACTTCGTCGTCAGCAAGGCGCAACGCTGGCCCTCCTGATCCGGGCGATCTCCCGCATCTAGAGCATGTTTGTTTTAGAAGGAATCAGCAGCCCGTCATGCCCGGCCTTGTGCCGGGTATCCATGTCTTCTCTTCGGAATCTCAACAAAGAAAGACGTGGATGGCCGGGACAAGCCCGGCCATGACGGATCAGTTTGTTTCCGTCTAGAACAAACATGCTCTCGATTTTTGTTTTGACGCGTTGTCTTTACGCGAACAGCTCATCCATCCTCAGGGCTCAAGCCCAAGGACATGCTTCATTCGAAACGCCATCGCACAAAAGACAAACGCGCGAAACCCGCGCGCTTTATCACCGGCATCGAGCGGCGGTCAGGCGGCGTGCTTGTGCATGGTTCCGCCCGAGGGCGCAGCCCCGCGGATCGCCTTGACGGAGCGTTCGATCGCCGCCCACAAGCGT
>CAZOOO010000075.1:0-13148 GCA_964581435.1 uncultured Hyphomicrobiales bacterium
GGTTGCTGGCCTCACAACGGCGCGTGGCCGCTGCCCACCGGTCTCGGCGGCGTGGTCGGCGACGCGCTGGTGCGGGCGCCCGCGATTCTGTTCGGCCCGGCGAACGTGCTGCAGAACATCGTGCTCGGCGCGATCATGCTCCCGGTGATGATCGCGGCTTTCCTTTGGGCGAGCGGAATGAGATCGCGGCCCGCCGAAGAGTCGCTCGAAATCGCGGACGACGCGCCGTTTGATGACGGCAGGGACCACGCCTCGGTCTCGCTGGGCTGGGCGGTTCACGCGCTGATGAGCGCGAAGGCGCGGCTCAAGCGCCTGAAGATCGGTGCGCTGCTTGCGCTGGCCTACAAGTCGCTGGTGTCGAGCGCGCCCCGGAATTCCGGTGCGCTGGCGTTCGAGCGCCAGGAGCCCAATCTCGGCGGCGGACCCATCGCTCCCTCCCTGGCGCCGGGTCGCGCCGGCCATGACGACGACATCGATGACGAGATTGACGATGATCCGGAGGACGAAGCGGAGGAAGATGAGGAAGATGAGGAAGACGATGCGGCGCCGGTCGTCGCCGCGCCACGCCGGAAGGCCGCTCCCCGTCAGCCCGCGAAGAAAGCCGGCAAGTTCGAGCTGCCCTCTGTCAACGTTCTGAGCGCGCCGCGCGCCTCCGACCGCCAGCCGCTCAGCAAGTCCGAACTGGAAACCAATTCGCGGGCGCTGGAAGGCGTGCTTGGCGACTTTGGCGTGCGCGGCGAAATCGTGAAAGCCAATCCCGGACCGGTGGTGACGCTGTATGAACTGGAGCCCGCGCCCGGCATCAAGTCGGCGCGCGTCATCGGCCTCGCCGACGATATCGCGCGCTCGATGAGCGCCCTGTCGGCGCGCGTCGCCGTCGTTCCCGGCCGCAACGCCATCGGCATCGAGCTGCCGAACGCGCATCGCGAGAAGGTGTACCTGCGGGAGCTGCTCACCGCCAAGGAGGCGGTCGATTCGGTCGCCAAGCTGCCGCTCTGCCTCGGCAAGACCATCGGCGGCGATCCCGTCATCATCGATCTGGCGCGCACGCCGCATATGCTGATCGCCGGCACCACCGGCTCCGGCAAGTCGGTCGCGATCAACACCATGATCCTCAGCCTGCTGTACCGGCTGCGGCCCGACCAGTGCCGCCTCATCATGGTCGATCCGAAGATGCTCGAACTCTCGGTCTATGACGGCATCCCGCATCTGCTGACGCCGGTCGTCACCGACCCGAAGAAGGCGGTGGTCGCGCTGAAATGGGCCGTGCGCGAGATGGAAGAGCGCTACAAGAAGATGGCCAAGCTCGGCGTGCGCAACATCGACGGCTACAACACCCGCCTCGTCGAGGCGAAGGCCAAGGGCGAGGAGCTGACGCGCACGGTGCATACCGGCTTCGACAAGGAAACCGGCAAGGCGATCTACGAGGAGGAGAAGCTCGAATTCGAGCCGCTGCCCTTCATCGTCATCATCGTGGATGAAATGGCCGACCTGATGATGGTCGCGGGCAAGGACATCGAGGGCGCCGTGCAGCGTCTGGCGCAGATGGCGCGCGCCGCCGGCCTCCACGTCATCCTCGCGACCCAGCGTCCCTCGGTCGACGTCATCACCGGCACCATCAAGGCCAACTTCCCGACCCGCATCGCCTTCCAGGTGACGTCGAAGATCGACAGCCGCACCATCCTCGGCGAAATGGGCGCCGAGCAACTGCTCGGCCAGGGCGACATGCTCTACATGGCGGGCGGCGGCCGCATCTCGCGCGTGCACGGGCCGTTCGCATCGGATGAAGAAGTCGAGAAGGTGGTCCGCCACCTCAAGACGCAAGGCGCGCCCGAATATCTCGAGGCGGTCACGGCCGAGGAACCCGCCGAGGGCGACGACGGCGCGGTATTCGACGGCACCAGCATGGGCAGCGACGGCGGCGGCGATCTGTTCGCGCAGGCGGTCGCGATCGTGAAGCGCGACCGCAAGGCATCGACCAGCTACATCCAGCGCCGTCTCCAGATCGGGTACAACCGCGCCGCTTCGCTGATGGAGCGCATGGAGCTCGAAGGCATCGTCGGGCAGGCCAACCACGCCGGAAAGCGCGAAATCCTGATCGAGGAAGAAGAAGGCCAGTTCTGATCCGTGGCGGCATGACGATGATCGAGTTTTCGGAGCCGCGAAATCGCCACAGCAACGCGGTAGGGGCCGGTTCAAACCGGCATATCCGTCGGGTCCGGTCGGGAAAAAGCGATATCCGCGGCGGCGCAAAGCGCTGTAAAAGGAACGCCTCCGGCGGACAGGACGAATCATTGAGCAGAGACGTGACACATTCATCCGCGGCCAGCCGTCCGATCCGCGCCCGCGCGCGCGGCGGCGTGGTCCGGCTCGCGGCGGCGCTGACCATGGGGCTTCTCGTTTTTGTTCCACCCGCCCTCGCCGAGGCCGTTCCGATCCCGCGACCGGCGCCGACGGCCCGCAACGGCGCGCCCGCGGCGCTGGTGTTGCAGGCGGCCCAGACGGAGGTTACCGGAACAGCGCGTCCGCCGGACCCGGTCATTCCCGACCCGCGCCGCAACGTACCGGCCAATTTTTTTGCAACCTTCAGCCCGGATCAGAAGGCGGCGGCGGCGCGAGTCAGCGCCTATCTGTCGTCGCTGCGGACACTGGCCGGAAACTTCGTGCAGATCGGCCCCGACGGCAGCCGCTCGACCGGCGAATTTTATATCCAGAAGCCGGGCAAGGTACGGTTCGAATACGATCCTCCGTCGCCGATCGCGATGATTTCAGACGGCTCGTCGCTCGTCGTTCGCGACACCAGGCTCGCGACCCAGGATGTGTATCCGCTGTCGCAAACGCCGCTGCGCTATCTGTTGTCGGACCGCATCGACCTGATGAGGGACACCAACGTCGTCGCCGTGACCTCGGACGATCTCTACATCAGCGTCATCATCGAAGAGAAGCAGGCGCTGGTCGGCACCTCCCGCCTCATGCTGATGGTCGGCGTCAAGGACGGCAAGCTCAAGCAGTGGACCGTGACCGATCCGCAAGGGTACGACACCACGGTGGCGATCTACAACCTGAACTCCACGGCGAAGCTCGATCCCGCTTTGTTCAAGATCGACTATACCAATTATCCGACCTCGACGAACAACTGAGGCGCCGCCGCGCGCGTCGAGTGATCACTGGATACGCCGCTCAAGCCCGCGTATGACGGCGCATAGATTTGTCGACGTCTTCACCGGAATCCATGCATCTCACCCTCACCACCTGGAATATCAATTCGGTGCGGCTGCGCATCGATCTGGTCGCCAAGTTTCTGAAAGCGCAACGGCCGGACGTGTTGTGCCTGCAGGAGACCAAATGCCCCGATGACGCCTTTCCGCTGAAACGCTTCCGCCGACTCGGCTATGAGCACGTCGCGCTCAACGGGCAGAAGGGATATCACGGGGTGGCGGTGGTCTCGAAGCTGCCGTTCGACGCCAGCAACATCCGCACGTTCTGCGACAAGATCGACTCCCGCCACGTCAGCGTGATCTTCGGCGGCGAGGCCGGTCTCGCCGCACCGCTGGTGCTGCATAACTTCTATGTGCCCGCGGGCGGCGACATTCCCGATCCCGCGCTCAATCCGAAATTCGCCCACAAGCTGCAATTTCTCGACGAGATGAAGGCCTGCGCGCCGTTGCATCCGGGCAACGGCGACCGGCATGTGCTGGTCGGCGACCTCAATGTCGCGCCGCATGAGAACGACGTCTGGTCGCACAGGCAGCTCCTGAAGATCGTCTCGCACACGCCGGTCGAATGCGAGAAGCTGCTCGGCGTGCAAAGCCACGGCAATTGGGTCGACGTCGCCCGTGCGCGGATTCCGATGTCGGAGAAGGTCTATACGTGGTGGAGCTATCGCGCCGCCGACTGGGTTGCCGCCGATCGTGGCCGCCGGCTCGATCACATCTGGGTCTCGGAGGCGCTGCGGGACGGCGTTCGCGACTTCCGCATCACCCGCGACGCCCGCGGCTGGAAGCGTCCATCCGATCATGTGCCGGTGACGGCGGTGGTCGAGGTGTAACACTCAAACCCGTCATTCCGGGGCACGAGTGAAACGAGCGAGCCCGGAATGACGTTCCTCAACCGCCCAGTTTCGCCGACGCCGTCAGGATGTCGCCGGTCGTTTGCCGGGCGCGATCGGCGAGTTCGTCGCGAAGGCGCTGGGCGGCGGCGGGATAGCTGTCGAGCACGCGCAGAAACAGGGTGCGTGGAATGCGAATCGCCGTCGAATATTCCCGCGCGATCGCGGTAGCTTGCCGCGATATCGGGACGATCAGCGCCAGTTCGCCGATCAGCGTGCCGCGCTCGGCGACGACCTCCCGATCGTTGCGACCCGCGACGTGAATGCGAAAACCGCCTTCCTGAACGACGTACCCCCCGTCCGCATCGTCACCGGCGCGAAACAGGATCGAGCCGCTGGCGAACTGCTGCTGTTCGGCGCCGATGGCAAGCACGCGCACGGCCTCGGCGCCCAGCAGGCGCAGGGTCGGGACGCGCTCGAGCAGGACAACATCATCGTCGATCGACATGCAAGACCGGTTCGGCGGTCCATGCCGGGACCGCCCAAAAGCTGTTTCGACGAGCGCCGACGCGAATCGTCAGCCCGACCGTATCACGGCACCAGCTTGTAGCCACCGGCTTCCGTCACCAGAATCTCCGGATTGGCGGCGTCTTTTTCGATCTTCTGGCGCAACCGGTAAATGTGAGTTTCCAGGGTATGGGTGGTGACGCCGGAGTTGTACCCCCAGACCTCCTGCAGCAGCGTGTCGCGTGAAACCGACATCTGCCCGGCCCGGTAGAGGAAGCGCAAAATCGCCGTCTCCTTCTCGGTCAGCCGCACCTTCTTGCCGTTGGCGGTCGTGAGCATCTTGGAGCCGGGCCGGAAACTGTAGGGTCCGACCGAAAACACCGCGTCCTCGCTGGCCTCGTGCTGGCGCAACTGCGCGCGGATGCGCGCCAGCAGCACCGCAAACCGGAACGGTTTGGCGATATAGTCGTTGGCGCCGGATTCGAGACCCAGGATCGTATCCGAATCGGTGTCGTGACCGGTAAGCATGATGATCGGGGCCTTGAAGCCACCCTTGCGCAGGCTGCGCACCACCTCGCGCCCGTCAGTATCGGGCAGGCCGACATCCATCAGCACGAGGTCGGGCGAATAGGCTTTGGCCGCGCTGGCGCCCTTGGCGCCGGTATCGACGGCGGACGCCTCGAATTCCTCATGCAGCGACAGTTGCTCGACCAGCGTGTCGCGCAGATCGTTATCGTCGTCCACGATCAGTATTTTGCGGGCGTTGACCATCTATGCGATCCTCCTGGCGGCGGAAACAGCCGGCGGCAGCGCCAACCAGGGCGCATCGCCGGCCACCTTCAAAAGCGTCAGCCCTGTCTCGTCCGGACGCATGAATTTGCAGCGATTCATCATCCGAAACGGAGTCTACTCCAAAACCGGGGAGAATTTGGGTGAATGTTCCTGTAATGACTTGCAGGAACGACGTTTGCGCCGCAAACCGCGACCACCCCCTCATTCCACGAGAAGCTAAGCTTTTTCAACGCCTTGCATGACACATTCCCGTGATCGCCCGCTTGCTTCGATCCATGTCCGCCGCGCCGCCGGCGATGCGCGGCGGGGCTGGCTGATCGCGGAGGAACGAGTAACACCCGTCGCGCTCGGCCGCGGCGGCATCAAGGCCGACAAGCGCGAGGGCGACGGCGGCACCCCGAGAGGGATTTTCCGGCCCGTCCGGCTGTGGTGGCGATCCGACCGGCATCCGCGGCCGCGGACGTTTCTGCCGGTCCGCGCGATCATGCCGACGGATGCCTGGTGCGAGGATCCGGCCGACCGCCGCTACAACCGGCCGATCCGATTGACGTCTCGTATGACCGGCGACCGGCTGAGGCGCGACGACCATCTCTACGATTTCATCATCGAGATCGACCACAACACCCGCCCCCGCGTGGCAGGGCGCGGCAGCGCCGTGTTCCTGCACCTGGCGCGCGACAACTTCGGCCCGACCGCGGGATGCGTGGCGATGACGCGGCCCGCGATGCTGCGGCTGTTGCGGCGGATGGGACCGCGGACGCGGATCGAGATCGGGTGAAGCATCCATCCGGTCGTCCCGGCGAATGCCGGGACCACGATCGTCTCTGTTTCTACCGCGTCCCGAAAATCGCCGAGCCGATTCGCACATGGGTCGCGCCGAGCGCGATCGCGACGCCGAAGTCCGCGCTCATGCCCATCGACAGTTGGTCGAGGCCGTTGCGCTTGGCGATTTTCGCGGTGAGCGCGAAATGCGGCGCCGGCGCGTCGTCCACCGGCGGAATGCACATCAGGCCGGAGATCGTCAGTCCGTAAGCGTCGCGGCAGCGCGCGATGAAGTCGTCGGCGTCCGCCGGCGCGACGCCGGCCTTCTGCGGCTCCCCGCCGGTATTGATCTGCACGAACAGATCCGGACGCCGATCCTGCCTGTCGATTTCTTTTCGCAACGCTTCGCAAAGGCCCGGACGGTCGACCGAATGGATGGCGTCGAACAGCGCGACGGCCTCCTTCGCCTTGTTGGATTGAAGCGGCCCGATCAGATGCAGCGCGAGACCGGGATGCGCCGCCATCAGCGCAGGCCACTTTGCTTTCGCCTCCTGCACGCGGTTCTCACCGAACACCCGCTGACCGGCGGCGATCACCGGCGCGATCGCCGCCGCATCGAAGGTTTTCGACACCGCCACCAGCGTCACCGAGGAACGCTCGCGCCGCGCGTCGCGACAGGCGCGGACGATGCCGGCTTCCACGGCAGCAAGGCCGTTGACTGGCGCCGTCTCACCCATAATCATGGCCGCGCCGGAATCGCGAGGCCGCGCTGCACCGCCGGCCGCGCAAGGCCCCGCTCGAGCCAGGCCGCGACACGGCGGAAGCGGTCGAACCCGACAATCTCGCGCGCTTCATAAAGCCCGATCAGGTTGCGCACCCAGCCCAGCATCGAAATATCCGCGATGGTGTAGTCGTCGCCGACGAACCACGGCCGCGTCGCCAGATGGGCGTCCATGACGCCGAGCAGCCGCTTCGCTTCCGCGGCATAGCGGTCGCGCGGCCGCTTGTCGGCGAAATCCTTGCCGGCGAACTTGTTGAAAAATCCGACCTGCCCGAACATCGGCCCGACGCCGCCCATCTGGAAGTGCAGCCACTGGAGGGTGTGCCAGCGGCCCGCCGGCTCGCTCGGCAGGAATTGGCCGGTCTTCTCGGCGAGATATTGCAGGATCGCGCCCGACTCGAACAGAGCGAGCGGCTTGCCGCCGGGACCGTCGGGATCGAGGATCGCGGGGATCCTGCCGTTGGGATTGAGCGACAGGAATTCCGCGCTCTTCTGTTCGTCCTTGTCGAAATCGACCAGATGCGGCTCGTAAGGCAGTCCGGTTTCCTCCAGCATGATCGAGACCTTCACCCCGTTGGGCGTCGGCGCCGAATAGAGTTGCAAACGTTCCGGGTGGGCCGCCGGCCAGCGGCGGGTGATGAGAAAAGCTGCGAGATCGGCCATCGGGTCACTCGGGACAGGGGGTTTGCAGCTTACACAGCAAAACCGCGCCGCTTGCAAATCCCGTGGCATGCGTCCGACCCGTTGACCCCCGGCCCTCTTTCGTGGCCTAGTCGCGCCATCTCTTCGCCGCTCGCAAATCACGAAAAACGCCGCGATTCCATGACCTCAGAACGTTACAACGCCCGTGACGCCGAACCGCGCTGGCAAGCCGAGTGGGACAGGCAGGCGATCTTCGCCACCAAGAACGACGATCCGCGCGAAAAATACTACGTGCTGGAGATGTTCCCCTATCCGTCCGGGCGCATCCACATCGGCCATGTCCGCAACTACACGCTCGGCGATGTGATCGCGCGCTACATGCGCGCCAGGGGCTACAACGTGCTGCATCCGATGGGCTGGGACGCCTTCGGCCTGCCGGCCGAGAACGCCGCGATCGAGCGCAGGATCGCGCCCAAGGCGTGGACCTACGACAACATCAAGGCGATGAAGAAGCAGCTCCGGTCGATCGGGCTGTCGCTCGACTGGTCGAGGGAGATCGCGACCTGCGATCCCGCTTACTACAAGCACCAGCAGAAGATGTTCCTGGACTTCCTGCGCGCCGGTCTCGCCGAGCGCGAGAAGCGCAAGATCAACTGGGATCCGGTCGACATGACCGTGCTCGCCAACGAGCAGGTGATCGACGGGCGCGGCTGGCGCTCCGGCGCCGTGGTCGAGCAGCGCGAGATGAACCAGTGGGTCTTCAAGATCACGAAATTCTCGCAGGAGCTGCTGGACGCGCTCGGCACGCTGGACCGCTGGCCCGACAAGGTGCGGCTGATGCAGCGCAACTGGATCGGCCGCTCCGAGGGCCTCCTGGTTCGCTTCGCGCTTGATCCGGCAACGACCCCAAGCGGTGAGAGCGAGCTGAAGATTTTCACCACGCGCCCGGACACCTTGTTCGGCGCGAAGTTCATGGCGATCGCGCCGGATCATCCGCTGGCGCAGGCCGCGGCGAAAGACAATCCCGCACTCGCCGGCTTCATCGCCGAGTGCAAGCGGCGCGGCACCTCGCAAGTCGAGATCGACACCGCGGAGAAGATGGGCTTCGACACCGGCATCCGCGCCATCCATCCGTTCGACGCGGCGTGGGCGCTGCCGGTCTATGTCGCCAACTTCATCCTGATGGAATACGGCACCGGCGCCATCTTCGGCTGCCCGGCGCACGACCAGCGCGACCTCGACTTCACCAACAAGTACGGGCTCGGCAACACGCCGGTGGTCTGTCCCGAGGGACAGGATCCTTCGAGCTTCGTCATCACCGACACGGCCTACGACGGTGACGGGCGGATGATCAACTCCCGCTTCCTCGACGGCATGACCATCGAGCAGGCGAAGGAGAAAGTTGCGAAGCGGCTTGAAAGCGAGAGGCGCGGCAACATGCCCGTCGCCGAGCGCAAGGTGAACTTCCGCCTGCGCGACTGGGGCATCTCGCGCCAGCGCTATTGGGGCTGTCCGATCCCGGTGATCCATTGCCCCAACTGCGACGTGGTGCCGGTGCCGGAAAAGGACCTGCCGGTGACGCTGCCGGAGGATGTCACCTTCGACAAACCGGGCAATGCGCTCGATCATCATCCGACCTGGAAGCACGTCAACTGCCCACAATGCGGCGGAAAGGCCACGCGCGAAACCGACACCATGGACACCTTCGTCGATTCGTCGTGGTACTTCGCGCGCTTCACCGATCCCTGGAACGACAGCGCGCCCACCACGCGCGCGGTCGCCGACCGGATGCTGCCGGTGGACCAGTATATCGGCGGCGTCGAGCACGCGATCCTGCACCTGCTCTATTCGCGCTTCTTCACCCGCGCGATGAAGGCCACCGGCCACCTCGGCATGGACGAGCCGTTCAAGGGCATGTTCACGCAAGGCATGGTGGTGCACGAAACCTATCGCAAGCCTGACGGCGGCTGGGCCTCGCCGGAGGAGGTGCGGATCGATGTCGACGGCAACAGCCGCCGCGCCACGCTGATCGCCACCGGCGAGCCGGTCGGCATCGGCGCGGTCGAGAAGATGTCGAAGTCGAAGCGCAACACCGTCGATCCCGACGACATCATCGGCAGCTACGGCGCCGACACCGCGCGCTGGTTCATGCTGTCCGACTCGCCGCCGGACCGCGACGTGATCTGGAGCGAGGAAGGCGTGCAGGGCGCGGCGCGCTTCATGCAGCGGCTGTGGCGGCTGGTCAACGAAGCGGCCGACGTCGGCAAGGCCGCGCCCAAAGAAAGGCCGGCAACTTTCAGCATTGATGCAAGCGGCTTGCGCAAGGCAACCCACGGCGCGCTCGACAAGGTCTCCACCGGGATCGAGCGGCTGCACTTCAACGTCTGCCTCGCCAATATCCGCGAGTTCGCCAACGAACTGGCCGACGCCCTTGCCCGCTCCCGCGCCGACGGGTCCGCCCCGGCGCCTGATCTGGCCTGGAGCCTGCGCGAGGCCGCCACCATCCTGGTCCAGTTGTTCAGTCCGATGATGCCGCATCTGGCCGAGGAATGCTGGCAGGCCCTCGGCCAGACCGGCTTGGTCTCGGAAGCCCGCTGGCCACAAATCGAGCCCGATTTGCTGGTTGAAGACACTCTCACGCTGCCGGTACAGGTCAACGGCAAGAAGCGGGGCGAGGTGACGGTGGCGAGCGGAGCCGGAAATCCGGAAATTGAGACTGCCGTTTTGGCGCTCGATGCGGTAAAGCAGGCCCTGGGCGGCAGGCAGGCTCGAAAGATCATCATCGTCCCGCAGAGGATCGTGAATGTGGTGGGGTAGGTTTTCGGGTCGCCGGGCCGGAAAATGGGCCGGTTTGCGCATCGCAGCCCGTATCGGCGTGGTCGCCGTGCTGGCCGCGCTGACGGCCGGTTGCTTCCGTCCCATGTACGCCGAACAGGCCGACGGCAGCCCGGCCCTTCGCGACAGGCTGATGGGCGTTGAACTGCTGCCGATCGACAAGCCCAACGCCTCTCCGGATGCGCGGATCGGTGTCGCCCTTCGCAACGCGCTCGCGTTCAAGCTTTACGGCGGTGCGACCGGCGCGCCGCCGACGCATCAGCTCAAGATTCGCTTCTCCACCAGCCGCTCGTCGCTGATGCTCGATCCAAACACCGCCCTGCCCTCCAACGAGAGCTTCGGCATCGATGCGAGCTATCAGTTGATCGAGGTCGCCAGCGGCAAAATCGTCGTCAACGCCACCACCTTCGCCCGCACATCCTATGATATTCCCGGCCAGCTCCAGCGTTTCGCCCGCGCGCGCGCGTATCGCGACGCGGAAGACCGCGCCGCGCAGCAAATCGCCGAGAACATCAACACCCGGCTGGCGGCGTTCTTCTACGCCGGCACCTGATCGTCCGACGAATGGTCGCGCTGCGCGGAAAGGACATCGACAGCTTTCTCGCCCGGCCCGATCCGGCTCGCCCGATCATCCTGCTCTACGGGCCCGACGCCGGCCTGGTGCGCGAGCGCGCCAATGCCCTGACAATCTCGGCCGTTGACGATCCCGGCGATCCGTTTTCGCTGGTGCGGATCGACGGCGACGAACTCGCGGCTGAGCCCTCGCGTCTCGTCGACGAGGCGATGACGGTGCCGCTGTTCGGCGGCCGCCGCGCCATCCGGATCAAGGCGGGGTCGCGCAGCTTTGCCAGCGGCGTCGACGTGCTGGCGAACTCCACGATCCAGGACTGCCTGATCGTGATCGAGGCCGGCGAGCTGAGGCCGGAAGCACCGCTGCGCAAGGCCTGCGAGCGCGCGAAGAACGCGGTGGCGATCGCCTGCTATCCCGACACCGAACGCGACCTCGCGCGGCTGATCGACGAGGAGTTGCGCCTCTCGAACCTGAAGATCGCGCCCGACGCCCGCGCGACGCTGATATCGCTGCTCGGCGGTGATCGCCAGGCCTCACGCAACGAGCTGCGCAAGATCGCGCTCTATGCTCACGGGCAACGCGAGATCACGCTCGCCGACATCATGGCCGTGGTCTCCGACGCATCCGACTTCAAGCTCGATCCCGTCATCGACGCGGCGTTCGCCGGACAGACGGCGGTGGTCGAAACCGAATTCGCCAAGGCCATGGTCGCCGGCACCTATCCCGGTCTTGTCATATCGGCCGCGCAGCGACAGGTTGCCGCCCTGCATAAGGCCGCACTTTTGAGGGAAAGCGGCGCGTCCGTCTCATCGGCCGCTGAGCGCGGATTTCCGCGATTGCATTTTTCGCGCAAGGCGACCGTGGAAACGGCCTTGAACAATTTCAGCGCCGCGCGCCTGCTTCAGATCATGGACCAGCTTGCCCGCGCCGCATTGGAAACCCGCAAGCAGGCGGCCCTGGCGCCCGCGATCGCGCAACGCGCTCTGATGTCGATCGCGGTGAACGCCAGAAAACGGGGGTGACGAGCAGCGAGGTTAAGCCCCCTTCGGATCCAGCCTTTTCAGAATCTCGTCGAGCTGGTCGAGGTCGCGATAGCGGATTTGCACGACGCCGCCGGGATTTTTGTGATCAACCGTTACGGCGAGGCCGAGCGCGTCGCTGACGCGCTTTTCCAGCGCCAGCGTATCGGAGTCCTTCTGCGCTTTGCCGGCACGCGCCTTCTGCGGCTTGAGCCCGGCGACGCCCGCCTCATGCGCAAGCGCCTCGGCCTGCCGCACGTTGAGACCTTCCGCGACGATGCGCTTCGCCGCCGTGGAAGGATCAGGCATGCCGACCAGCGCGCGCGCATGGCCCGCCGACAGCTCGCCGGAGGCGATCAGCGCCTGCACATCATCCGGCAGCTTCGTCAGCCGCATCATGTTGGCGACATGACTGCGGCTCTTGCCGACGATCTTCGCAATGTCGTCCTGGGTGCGTTTGAATTCATCGGCGAGCGCGTGATAGCCCTGCGCCTCTTCCATGGCGTTGAGATCTTCGCGCTGCACGTTCTCGACGATCGCGATCTCGAGCGCGACATGATCGCTGACATCAATCGGCACGATCGGGACCTCATGCAACCCCGCGGATTGCGCCGCGCGCCAGCGGCGCTCGCCCGCGATGATCTCGAAGCGGTCCTGCATCCCCTTCACGGCCCGCACCACGATCGGCTGGATGACGCCGTGCTGCTTGATGGAGTCGGACAGTTCATTGAGCTCAGCATCGGAAAACGTACGGCGCGGATTGCGCGAATTGGGTTGCAAGAATTCGATCGGCGCCTTGCGCTGCACGCGCGGGCGCTCGGCATGGGCGGCCTCGCCGCCGACGTCGCCGATCAGACTTGCAAGACCGCGCCCCAGTCGCGAACGCGCTTCATCGGCCATCGCCGGCTTCCTTGGATTCACTCACGGCACTCCGAATTTAAGCAATCGAAATTGACGATCTTGGATCGCCGATGTCTACCATTGCGAGGAGCGAAAGCGACGAAGCAATCCGGTTTTCTCTTTGTGACTTTCTGGATTGCTTCGCTGCGCTCGCAATGGCGGGTTGACGATCAACGCTTTACCGATATTTCCCTGGATCACGATGATCCAGGATCGAATCGATCCAGGATCATGAACATGATCGATTCCAATATTTTGAGACGCGGGATGCGGGCGGAAAACCGCTGCACA
>CAZOOO010000076.1:0-13071 GCA_964581435.1 uncultured Hyphomicrobiales bacterium
AATCCGGCGCAGAGATCGCTGATGTCCCGCGGCTCCAGCGGATCGATGCGGGCGGCCTCGTTGCGCACGGCCGTCTTCAGCCCGGAGAGCGAGAAATTGGCGTCGGGACGTCCGAGCATCGGCCGCGGAAAGTTGAATCGCGTGGCATCGCCGCTCGCCGCCGCGCGCTCGACCTGCGGGCCGCCGGGGTAAGGCAGGCCGAGCATCTTCGCCACCTTGTCGAAGGCTTCGCCCATGGCGTCATCGACCGTGGTGCCGAGCCGGACATAGTTGCCGACGCCGAGCACGGCGACGACCTGGGTATGCCCGCCGGAGGCGAGGAACAGGCAGTAGGGGAATTCGAGCGCACCGGTCAGCCGTGGCGTCAGCGCGTGGGCTTCGAGATGGTTGACCGCGATCAGCGGCGTGCGATGAACAAGTGCGATCGCCTTGGCCGTGGTCAGCCCCACGATGACGCCGCCGATCAGGCCGGGACCGGCGGCGGCGGCGACCCCCGACAATTGCTGGAAACCGACGCCTGATTCCGTCATCGCACGGGCAATGAGGCCATCGAGCAGTTCGACATGGGCGCGGGCCGCGATTTCCGGAACCACGCCGCCATAGGGGGCATGTTCTTCGGTCTGGGAGCGCACGATGTTGGACAGAATCCGGGCGCGGCCATCCGCCTGGCGTTCGACCACGGCGGCTGCGGTCTCGTCGCAGGTGGTCTCGATCCCCAGCACCAGCATCGGCGTGTTGTACCTATAGCGTTTTCGAGCGAAGTAGATACCGGTTCGCGTGAAGAAAACGCGTCAAAACAATAATATGGAGCCTCGCTTCTGATTCAATCAGAAGCGAGCGTGCTCTAGACGAGATGTAGCCCTTGCGTTATCGGGCAAACCAGCGTTTCCCTTCCCCGACGGCGTAGCATTATGAGGTCCTGGCGTGCAATCCTCGGATGAGACAGAGATTCTGGCAACGATCGGTACCCGGGGCAGCCCGCTGGCGCTGGCGCAGGCCCATGAGGTGCGGGATCGGCTGGCGCGCGCGCATCAGGTGGCGCCCGCGCGGATCGCCATCAAGACCATCCGCACCTCGGGCGACGCCATTCAGGACCGGCCGCTGTTCGATGTCGGCGGCAAGGGACTCTTCACCAAGGAGATCGAGGAGGCCCTGCTCGCCGGCGCCATCGATTTCGCGGTGCATTCGTCCAAGGATGTGCCGACATTCCTGCCCGACGCGACCTGGCTGCCGGCCTTCCTGCCGCGCGAGGACGTGCGCGACGTCTTCATCAGCCCGCGCGCGGCGTCTTTGGCCGATCTTCCGGCGGGCTCGGTCGTCGGGACCGCGTCGCTGCGGCGGCAGGCCATGGTGCTGCGGCTGCGTCCCGACCTGAAGGTCGATGCGCTGCGCGGCAATGTCGAGACGCGGTTGCGCAAGATCGATGCCGGGGAGGCCGATGCCACGCTGCTCGCGCTCGCCGGCTTGAATCGTCTGGGCTTGCAGGACAAGGCGACGCGCATTCTCGAGACCGACGAATTCCTGCCGGCGGTCGGGCAGGGCGCCATCGCGATCGAATCGCGCCGCGACGACGATCGCATCAACGCGTTCGTGAAAGCGATCGGCGATTCGGATACGGAAGTGGCGCTGAGCGCCGAGCGGAGCTTTCTGGCGCTGCTCGACGGCTCCTGCCGCACCCCGATCGGCGGCCATTGCCGCGTCAACGGCGACCGCATTCATTTCCGCGGTCTCATCATTTCTCCTGACGGCACGGAGTCGTATGAGACGGTGCGGGAGGGGACACGTGCGGATGCCGCCGCGCTCGGGGCGGACGCCGCGCATGAACTGCGCGAGCGCGCCGGCGAAAAGTTCTTCACCCTGTTCGCCGGAGCGTGAGGCGTGGCGGTTCTCGTCACACGGCCTGAACCGGACAATGAAGCCACGGCGGCGGCGCTGCGTGCGATGGGGCGCGAGGCGATGTTGTCGCCGGTGTTGCGCTTCGAGGCGGTTGCCTTTGAAATCGATGGGGATGCGGATTATGGCGCGGTCGTCGTCACCAGCGCCAACGCGCTGCGCGCGCTCGCCGTCCATCCGGGGCGGGAATCGCTGCTGAAACTGCCCGTGTTCGCGGTCGGCCGTCACACCGCCGAGGCCGCGCGCCGGGCCGGCTTTCAGGATGTGGTGGCGGCCGCCGGAGATGCTGCGGCCTTGTGCGACCTCATCGTGAAGCGTGTCCGCGCGAAATCTCTGACAAGGGGCGCCAGGATTCTTTATCTCGCTGCGGCTGATCGCTCGTGCGATCTTGCCGGGAAGCTCGAAGGGCACGGTTTGGCGGTCGTGACGACGACATGTTACCGGATGGCGCCGATAGCGAGCCTGTCTCGCGAGGTCTGCGACGCGTTTGCCGCTCACCGGATCGCGGCGGTGCTGCATTACTCGCGCCGCAGCGCCCGCGCGTTCCTGGATGCCGTCCGTATCGGGGGCGTCGAGATATCGGCTTTGGCGGTCCCGCAATGTTGCATCTCGGGTGCGGTGGCCTCGGTTCTGCGGGACGCCGGCGCGCCCCATGTGGTGGAGGCGGGCGCTCCGGCCGAGAAGGCTGTGCTGGAGGCGCTGGATTGTGCGTTGCGGCCGCCGTCGCAGTAAGACGTGCGTTACGGCCGCAATCGCGGTAAATAGGGGAGAGGCCTCGAATCTGATACTCGATGTGTCGCCGCAATGGGGAACCGTGACGATGGCAGATGACAAGCATGACGACGCCTCCGAGGAGGTAAACTCACCCCCGCTTTCCACAGGCGATGAAACGGGTGGAATCTCCGGGGCGGCGGAGCGCGATGTTCAGGCGGGCGCGGGTGAAACGGCCGGCGATCACCAAAGCGATGATTGGCCGTTTTCGACGCCTCCCGCTTCGGCCGAGGATGACAGACAGGACGACTTCTCTCAGGACCGGGGCTGGCAGGATCAGTCCTCGACCGCGGACCGCGAGACCGACAAGAATTCTGAGGCGGCGGGCGATGCCGGGGTCGGCGGAGCGGCTGGCGATCAGCCCCCCGGCGAGCAGCCGGTTGCTCCGCGTTCTCCGTCCCGTGCGTCGTCGGCGCTGATCGCCGCCGTTACCGGCGCTGTCGCCGCCGGCCTTGTGGTTGGCGGCGCATGGCTGGCGGGCTGGCCGCCGTCACCCTCGGCTTCACCTCTCGCGTCGTCAGCGTCGGTCTCGTCAACTTCGGCGCCGCAAGTGGGTCAGGCGGAATTCGGCGCTCTCGCGAGCCGGGTGGACCGGATCGAATCGACGGCGAGCAAGACGGCCGCTTCGTCGCTCGATCAGGCCGCGGCGGCGCGCATCGAGACCCTGGACAAATCCGTCACGTCCGCGCGAGAGGAATTGACAACGTTGCGCGAGGAACTGGCAACCGTTCGCGGCCAATCCGACAGACTGGCGGCCGCGCTGAAGGGCGGGACGGCCGTGCCGCAGCACGACGCCGAGGCGCCGTCTGATCTTGCTCCGTCCGATCTCGCGCCGTCCGATCTCGCGCCGTCCGATCTTGCGGCTATCAGTGCGCGACTCGCACAGACCGAGCAGCAGGTCGAGCAGACGACGCAAGCCCTCACCGCGGAGATAGCCAAGCGCGGTACCGCTCCGACCGGCGACGGAGCGCTTCGTCGGGCCGTCGCCGCGATGCTGCTGAATGTCGCCGTGCGCCAGGGCCAGCCTTATGGCGATCTGCTCGCGGCGTTCAAGACGCTGGTCTCCGAGCCGGATACCTTGAAGCCGCTGGAGCCGTTCGCGGATTCCGGAGTGCCGACCGCGAACGCGCTGGGTCGCGAACTTCTTGCGATCGTGCCGAAACTCGAGCCGGCGCCGGTCATGACCTCCGCCAACGACATCGTGAACCGGCTGCAGGAGAGCGCCGTGCGGCTGGTGCGCATCGAGCGCATGGACGCGCCGCCGGCTGGAGTATCCGCCGGCGCCGTCGTCGCGCGCATCAAGGCCGCCGCCCGGCAAAACGATGTCGCCGCCGCGAGAAAAGAACTGAATACACTTCCGCCGACCGATCGTACCGCCGCCGAACCCTGGATCGCCAAGGTCGACGCACGCGAAGCCGCTCTTGCCACCGCCCGTCAATTCGCTTCCGAGGCGATGGCGGCACTAGCCAAACCGGCGCCATAGGTTTCAGATGTTGCGTATCATCCTGTTTCTCGTTCTTATCGCCCTTTCTGCATTGGGCGCCACCTGGATTGCCGACCAGACCGGCACGATCGTGCTATCGTGGGACGTCTGGCGGATCGAGACCACGCTACCGGTGTTCGCACTCGGGCTCGGCCTGCTGATCGTTGCCTCGCTCCTGGTCTGGAGCGCCGTGCGCGGATTGTGGCAAGCGCCGACACGTCTCCGCCGCGCGCGCCGGGAACGTCGGGCCGCGCGCGGCAGGGATGCCATCACGCGCGGCCTGCTCGCCATCGGCTACGGCGATGCCGCAGCCGCCCGCAATCATGCCAAGGCGGCCCGGCGTCTGGTGGCGCACGACCCGTTGGCGCTGCTCTTGCACGCCCAGGCCGCGCAACTGGACGGCGACGCGGACCGCGCGCAGCGCGCTTTCAGGACCATGGCCGAACGCGCGGATACGCGGCTGTTGGGCTTGCGGGGGCTTTTCATCGAAGCCCAGCGCGCTGGCGATCCGTCGGCGGCGGTGGCGATCGCGGAGGAGGCGCTCAAGACTTCGCCATCCTCGATATGGGCTTCGCAAGCCGCGCTCGGCTTCCGTTGCGCCAGGGGCGACTGGGCCGGCGCGCTCGCCATCCTCGACAAAAACGTGGCGTCAGGTCGTATCGACAAGACGCTGTATCGCCGTCAGCGCGGCGTGTTGTTGACGGCGAGGGCGCTGGAGCTTGAAAAATCCGATCGCGACCTGTCGCGCCAGACGGTGATGGAGGCGGTGAAGTTTGCGCCGACGCTGATTCCGGCCGTGGTGCTTGCGAGCAAGTACCTGAGCGAGACGAACCAGATGCGGCGTGCGATGCGTCTCATCGAAACCGCGTGGCTGGCGCAGCCGCACCCCGATCTCGCCGATGCCTATGCCCATGTGATGCCGGGCGATTCAGCGCTGCAGCGGTTGGCGCGCGTCGAGAAGCTGTCGGAAAAAGCGCCCGGTCATCCGGAAAGCGCGATGGCGATTGCGCGCGCGGCGATCGATGCCAGCGAATTCGCGCGGGCCCGCGAAGCGCTGGAGCCGCTGATCGCCGCGCCGACGCAACGCGTCGCGATGCTCATGGCCGAAATAGAGCACAACGAGCATGGCGATAACGGGCGCGCCCGCGCCTGGACGTTGCGCGCCGTGCGGGCCCTGCACGATCCGGTCTGGACCGCGGACGGCTACGTGTCCGACCACTGGCGTCCGGTTTCACCGGTAACCGGGCGGGTTGACGCGTTTCAGTGGCAAACTCCCTTGGCGGCGCTGCCTTCGAACAGACCTCCCTTGGTCGAGGCGGAAGTTTCGGACCAGATCGCCGGAGATCCGCCGCGCGTCGAAGCCTTGCCCGCCGCGACCTTCTCCGGGGATTCCCAGGCTCAAGACGGTGCAATGCCACCGGTCGGGGTTGAGGCTGCATCGCCCGAAACGATGGCCATGCCGGACGAGACTGCGACATCACCGATCGATCCCACGCAATCGGATGAGGACAGAGCCGGCGCCATTCCCGATGTGATTCCGATCGTTCGCGCTCCGGACGATCCGGGGGTCGATGACAGTTCCCCAAACGATGGGTTAGTTGAAGAAGATCCCGCGGCGGCGCGCCAGGCCGGAGGGTTGCGCGGGCTCCTGTCGCGGCGAGGTAGCTGAGTGGCTTGGCGGCGATTTTTACCGGCGGCGCGGCGGCCGGGTTCTTGCCAAGGAGGATGGTGCCCGATAATCAGAAGGGCCCGCGCGCCGGGCTTTTGCCGGGGCAAGCACGGCATGAGTGAAGGATAGCCGCTTTAGCTCAGTTGGTAGAGCACATCATTCGTAATGATGGGGTCAGGTGTTCGAGTCACCTAAGCGGCACCAACTATCTAGTTGATTGTATAGATTAAATGTATGTGGCTGGTGTAAATGCTGCTTATCATTTTTGATAAGGAACCACCGAGGAACCACGTGGTGCGAAGAAAAGCGCGGGATGTCATTGGCCTGCGCTATATTTAGCGGAACCTAGAACCGTTTCGTTTATTTTGTTTATTGCGCTTATTGCGAATATGCGGTAGAGCATAACTCCAACGGGAGTACGCAACTATGACCATGCCAGCCTTTGCTGAGGGCCTCGGCGGCCGTTTGCCTTCCGACAGCGAAAAAGCAGCCGCAAACCATCTACGCAAGATCCTAGCCGCACACGCTACCGGTGACACGAAGCTGCGCGTGCTGGACGAAGAGACAAAGGCAGCTGAAATCACCCTCAGCCCAGCCCTTTCGAATCTTTTGATGGAATTGCTTCGGCACGTCGGTCGGGGCGATGCAGTGACACTTGTTCCTGTAAGTCAGATGCTGACTACACAGCAGGCCGCAGACATTTTGAATGTTTCTCGCCCTTTCCTTATCGCTCTTCTCGATAAGGGTGAAATTGAACACTCACTAGTGGGTCGCCATCGACGGATCAAAGCTGATCGTCTGTTTGCTTACAAGCAGGCTCGTGACAAAAAGCGCAGCGATGCGCTCTCTGATCTCGCTGAACTTGATGCTGAGCAGCTGTAAGCTTGTTCGCAAATCGTTACACCGCTCTGGTCGACGCCTGCGTTCTAGCGGGAACGCTAAAACGCAATCTTTTGCTCACACTCGCGGAGGCGGAATTCTTTCGCCTCCGCTGGTCGAGCCTCATTCTTGAGGAAACAGAACGCGCGATCGAGAAAATACTGCTTAGCAGAAAGATTAGCGACGCCGCCGAGCGCGCAAAACGAGCTCGGGCAGCCATGGAACTTGCGTTTGAAGAGGCATGTGTAGCCGACTTTGATGATTTTCTATCGGCTTGCAGCAAGCTGCCCGATCCTGGAGACCGACATGTCCTCGCCGCGGCAATGAAAACTCAGGCTGCAACTATTGTCACGGAAAACCTGAAAGACTTTCCTGACGAAATCCTCTTAGCTTTGAACATTGAAGCACGGTCTCCTGACGACTTTATCGCCGACACAATCGCCCTAGACGCAGGGCGCGCAGTCGCTGCAATTCGGAAGATGCGTGAGAGATTTAAAAAGCCTGAGAAAACTGCTGAAGTGCTTCTGCTGGATATGGAAGCTGAGGGCCTAATCTCCGTCGTCGATATTTTGAAGCAACATGTCAGATCGCTTTAGGCGGTACGTTTCTGTGGAGGCGCGTCTAATGGTCAATCACCTTGCCTAGCACTCTCGATTCGAGAGCTATCGTGCAGACCAGTCTCGAACCGGACGGAGTATTACGACCTGATTCTGCAAATCTGGATCAATCTTAACAAATTGGACAGTCTTCTCAACTGTAGCTGCAGAGAGAGTAGTGATTGCATCAAACAGTTTCAATTCGATGAGTTGTCGTTTCGCTTTTTCGGCTAATGCGATGGAGACATCCTGGTTCCAAGTGATGGGCTGAGGTTTAGTTATCTCCGTCTTATCCGCAAAGCTCGGCTTGATCATATTGACGGTCATGTAGCCCTCGGTACGTCCGCCGCACTCTTTGCAACCAACGACTGACGTTACCTGAGGGCAAATCATGCGGTCTGTCTTTACGCCTTCATGATACTGCATCTTCCCAATGTTGGTACCCGGAGCCGTGTTCTTATCCTTATGCGCCGTGTGCATTGTTTCAAAAAGCTGAGCAGAATTGATGTCGAATTTATAACCATCCTTTGGGACATAGCAGTCATGATCTTCGAATGATCCACCTTCACCGAAAGCCTTCAACGTCCTCGAGGTCAGCAGAATTTTATCGTCGTCTCCTTGTTTTGAAATAACCGTCATTACGGTGTAAGTGCCGAGCGTTTCGGGCAATACTGTCATCAGCAGTCGAATTGGTATTTCCTCTACGTCATACCAGTTCCATGGCATAAGGCCGCTTACGTCATGATACATGATGAGCGTCATGCTTTGAAATGATGGCATATTTTGATTTACGGGAAAGGCCGCGCGCGGCACCGAAAAACCGATCGATACGTCCGTGTGATCATCTGGCCTATACTCTGTTGATCCGATGCGAAGAACGGGCGGCTTTACCTTCGCTCCATGCAGCCTTAACCCGTTCACGCTTATACGAACGGTTGACCCCAGAACTTGAGGCGCAATAAACCCCGGAGAATATCGGGTTAAAATCGGTCGCTTTGACCAAGAAGCAATGTCAGCGATAATAGCATTTGTATCTGCAAACTCTTGGAGCGCCTTATTAGCTGGATCCTTGACCGCATCCTCAATCTGATTGATCAACTGCCCGGCTTGAGAGAAGGCCCTCTTTTGCTGCTCATTGAGTTGACCAATGGTGAGTGTTAGCGAATCCGCATACGCTGAGGTTAGCGCGCCGATCATTGTATCGCTCAGCTGGAATGCCCTCACTAACGTCACTCTCGCCTCTCCACCCGCCTGAGCTATCAGGGCAGACGCTTGTGCTCTGAAATGAGAAATGACGTCCTTCACAGCAGATTTATCGTCTAGGACGAATGGGACGGCCGCGCTTGGCTGAACATAAGAGGTAAGAAACAAAGCTACCGAAAATACTTTAAAAAATGATCTCAGGGTCCAAAGCATTTTGTTGCCTTTGGCAGGAGACTGCGAGAATTGCATTTAACGTTCACACTAGATCACCAGTAGGCGCTGATACAACACCTTGTCGTTTTCATCGTTTGCTGCGCCTCCTCATCCTCACCCCCGCCCCGCCACCATTCTCCGCGATGAACTCGACGCCAGCCTTTTCGAGGGCGGTGACAATTTTTTTGCCCGTGTCTGCGCGGCCCCCGATAGGGCCATCCTGAGATTCCAGGCGGGCAACTGTCGGCTCTGACACGCCCGACGCTTTGGCGAGATCACCCTGTGACCACGCCAGCAAAGCACGTGCTGCCTTTATCTGTCTGATCGAAATCATTCGTCGCCTTGTGATATAATTTCTATTGATTATAGCGCACGGCTATGTTAATAGAATTTCTATCATATAGACGATCGAAGGACAATCCCAATGACCACAAGAAGCACCATTAAGGTGAACGGCGGAGCTATGGCCAAATTCAACCGCCGCACCATTACAGCCCGCGCCTGGGAGATTTTCCGGGAAGCCTACAAGTACCCGGCCATCAAGTTTTCCGGCATCGACTGGAAGTGCTTTGGCTGGGCGCTCCGGAAGGCATGGGCCGAGGCCCGTGAAGCTGCTCGCGTTGCAGCCATTCCGGCCGAGCAGAAGGCTGCACGTATTGCCGTTCTGAACCGCACCATCGAACTAGCCTCGTTCAGCGAAAGCTGGCCGCAGGCTCAGCGTGAGATCAGCGCCGCACGCGCTGAAATCGCCCGGCTGTCGGCTTGAGGGAGGAGAGCATGAAGAAAAACAAATCCGTTGCCCCGATCAATGATCCGTCCAGCCCTGCCGGGCGGCTCACCTGCTCGATTGATCTTGCCGCGCTCCGGAAACTCAGCATGCGGGAATTGTGGGCGCTCCATGAGAGCATCCACACAATGTGTGATGTCCTCTCCGGCATCAGATGCCAGCCGCGTTTCAACGAAGAAATGCACAACGGTATTTACGAGCCCAACAGGGCTGGCGAGCTACTTGAGGAGCTAGACAATTGGCTAGGTGGCTACGAACAGGCCATCGCCAACGTGGCGGAAAAGGCAAAGCCAAAAACAGGCGATGAAGCCGAATGGCGCGGGCATCTTCTCGTAGGACATCGTGCCAACCTCAACGACAGCCTTGCTGACATCTCCGCCTTGGCCGCAACCGTCGCCCAAGACGAAGGCCGCGCGCGTTTCCGCGACAACCATGCGAGGGCCACAGTATGACCGCGCGCAGCATCACTGACCACCCCGTCGATGAAATCGAATCGGACGTCTGGCACCTGCATCACCTGCTCGCCACGCTGGTGGACCTTACGCAGGAAAAACTTCACCTGGACCGCATTAGCGCGCTGATCTGGATTGCGCGCGACATGTCCGAGGCGATCGGCTATGACATGACGGCCCTCAGCTCCAGCATTGCGGAGGGCCGGAAATGAACACCACCGAACAGGACTTCGAAACCCTCGTCGCATGGATCAGAGAGAAGCCGGAGCGATTGGAACGAGTGCGGGCATTCTTTGACGCCCCTACCTTCGATGACGTCGATTCCGACGCGGCCCACCTGTACCGCCTGTTAGACGTGCTGGCGGGCTACATCATGCAAAACGGGAATTTCCAGTCTGACGGGAAACCCGATCAGACGATGGAGACAATCTCGGCTCTGGCAATTATCGCACGGGACCACGCTGCTAAAATCGTCGCCGACTTCATGTCCATATCCGAGCATGGCCTTTGGCCCCACCGGCGGGGAGGCCGATCATGAGTTTCCCCGTTCACACGTCGCCCGAAGATGATCCGCGCAAAATTTTCTTCGACCTTGAGAACGATATCTGTGCAGTTGTTGATTATCTCGCCGTGATCACCAGCATCACACAGGTTAGGCACTTCGACCTCACCAAAGACGAGGCGTCCGGGCTCCATCGTCTGCTGATGGAGGCGGAGGACCACGCCATCGCAATCCGGAACGGATTCCGCAAGGCATCCCGCGAATCGGAAAGGGGGCGAGCATAAACTGTATGCAGTCTCTCAAAAACCCAATTGGCGGGCGAGACGCATGCCCGCCAGGCCGCCGAGCAGCGGGAACGGGCCGCCATCGTCAGGGCCGGGCGAGCCGAGCAATCGGATGCAAGATGGGTGACTGCTGGAGGCGGCCCGCCTGTTCATCCCGGTGGGTTCCCCTGCATTCCGGGTGCTTGAAAGGCATTGGGGGAAGATGCCGAGACCGTCAAAGGCTACCGTTCTTCGTAGATTGGACTACGTGCGGCGGCCCTGGCAGCAGCGTGTTCAAGCTTCGCCGCGGCCATAATGGACGGTTTCAGTATTGCGGGAGCGTCATCATATTTGCGCGCGCGTAATCTGTTCATCACGCCGATCGGAACACAGTCCCAATTCGATGGGTCGGTGTTGGTCTTATCGGTGGTTATGCATTTGAGTTTGTGGCCCCTTGGAATTGGACCGTTGGCTTTCTCCCACAGCATTCGATGCTTTAGAACAAAGTTTTTCCGGCCCACTCCTTGCGCGGTCTTAACCACGACATAACGGCTTCGGCCGACCCTTTCAGTTCCTATCGTGACTTCTGCATTATCCGTCGCCCGGCCGGTAAGGATCCTATGTCGGCAACAAACGGATTCGATGTTTGTGAGCGTTACAGCCCTACCGAACCGCTTTACGAATAGAGCGTGAAGCTCGGCCCTTGGCATTTCCTTGTGGCGCTCAAGAAAGCGAAGCTCGTCTTCACTATAGAAGACACGCGGACCCGCCAGACCATTGAGCCACCTCTTACGATACATGAGGTCTGTAAGGTTAAAGAGCGACACGTCGCTACGGCCGAACCTTTTGACGAAAAGGTCGAGCAGTTCTTTGCGTTTCATGCCCCGGTGCGCGCGCAGAAACTTCAGTTCAGCTTTGCTGTACGTGCGCGGCGGGCGGACGTTTCTCATTTCCGCCCCGCCACTACAGTCAACGAGCGACCGGCGGGCACTTCTGCCGGTCCGTTCCGCATCGTCGATAGATACGGCCGTGGATCGCTGCCGTCGAAGTCAGTCACCAATTCGGCCGCACGAATCTGTGTTACCGCCGCTCGAATGATTTGGTCCGCTACCGCGACCATCGCATAGGCGCGCTTGTGCTCATGCTCGATCGCCTCCGGAGACAAGTCCTCATCGGACAAACGCTCGATCTGCGCGAACAAGTGGTCATTCAGGTCGCAAAGCCGATTCTTCATCGCGTGATGCTCCGTTCCTGCCTTTACGAATCGTGAGGACGCTCGGCGAGGAGCATGGCTTGGCCCGTGTCGGATTGAACGGCCGGCCGCAAGGGTATTGCCCGCAATCCCCGCAAATCACTGGTTGGGTTTGTTCGCCTATAGTGGCATTCGAGCTGATTGAGATAGGCCCCGACGTGCAGTCCTGGGAGGCTGCGCGTCGGGAACCGAAACCATGTTCCGGAGTTCGCTTCATCAAGACGCGTTGCTAGGGAGGGCAACGCTCTAGAGGAGTCAATGAGCGCTGCACGCATATGGATAAGCCTTGCCGTCGCAATCGTGGTACTGCCGGCATTCGCTCAAGTTCAAAGCCGGGTGGAAAGCCGGGTAGATGGCCGCGTGGAAAGCCGCATACCCCATGGATTTGGGTATCATCAAAGCACCTTCGAACCAGAGCGACCGGTTTTTACCCCGCGCTTCCGCGCCCTTCGTAGGCCCAACGGCGCCTTGGTCGTTTTGAACTGCCAACCGGTCCCCCCGCGATGATGGGAGGTTAGCAGGAGCGGATGCGTTTCATGGACGCCTTCCGGTGGTGGCCCTTCCTATGCCCAGTGATGCTGGGTGCCGTAGTCGCGCATGCATTGCAGGCTAAGCGCATCACCGCTGAGGCTGCGTCACCGCGCCCGGCAGCTTCTCGCTTGGATGCTTGCCGTACCCGGTGTAGTTTGCGAGGCCGATCAGCAGCAGCACTATAGCAACGCCTATGATCCAACTTATCGTGACTTTGTTCATGTGCTCGCCCCCTCGGGATCGTCCGTTCGGGAATACCATAGGGTATCACTCGTTACAAAGCCCCCTGTCTCTATGGCCTTGAGCCATGACCGGCACAGAGCTTGAGACATTCTGCGGGGAGATAAAGGGCGCCTCTATCGGCGCGACCATGCTCTTCAGGAACGCCAGACTGCCGTCAGATCACCATCCAGTGCGGTAACGGCTCTTGCGACGTACCGACCATTAGGGAGCCTGCCTCTCCACGCAGCCCCGTAAAAATACTTCCCGGCATGTGCCATGGCGTCAACATCTCGCATCTGCTGTCATTCGGCCTGCAATATTGACCCTCTAAGCCGGGGGATCGGCGTCCAAAATT
>CAZOOO010000077.1:0-13020 GCA_964581435.1 uncultured Hyphomicrobiales bacterium
CCTCGAAGAACGGCAGCCCCTCGATGTCGCCCACCGTGCCGCCGATCTCGCACAGAACGAAGTCGTAGCCTTCGTTGCCGTCGAGGATAAAGTCCTTGATGGCGTTGGTGACGTGAGGAATCACCTGGATCGTGGCCCCGAGATAGTCGCCGCGTCGCTCCTTGATCAGGATGTCCTGGTAGATGCGGCCGGTGGTGATGTTGTCCTGCCTGGTCGCGGGACGCCCGGTGAAGCGCTCGTAATGGCCGAGATCGAGATCGGTCTCGGCGCCGTCGTCGGTGACGAACACCTCGCCGTGCTGGTAGGGCGACATCGTGCCGGGATCGAGATTCAGATAGGGATCGAGCTTGCGAAGGCGGACCTTGTAGCCGCGCGCCTGCAACAGCGCGCCGAGCGCCGCCGATGCCAGACCTTTTCCGAGCGAGGAGACCACGCCGCCGGTGATGAAAATATAGCGAGCCATGGGACTCAACCTTTAAGGCTCCCGTGTCGATTCGCCAAAACCAATCGCAGCCCGGAGCCGAAACGCGGATGGGCTGTGGGTGACTTCAGAACTACAACGATTGCAGTCGCTTGGTTGAGACTGCTGATGCGGGACAGCAATCCCGATCCCGCACCGTATCCGCTTTATTGCGAACGAGGCGCCTGCGGACCCGCGGGCGCTGGCGCGGCCGGTTGCTCCGATTGTTTCAGCGAATCGAGAAGGCCGCCGCCGGCCGGCGGAGCGACCGGCGTCACGTCTCCCGCCGGCTTCGATTGCGACGCGGGCACCATATCCAGGATCGAACCCGGCTTTTGTTCCGCGCCCGCAAGCCAGGACAGGAACAGGCTGGTCACGAAAAAGCCGGCTGCAAGGTAGGCCGTCGTGCGCGTCAGCAGGTTCGCCGTGCCACGGCTTGACATGAATCCGGCGCCGCCACCCATGCCGAGGCCGCCGCCCTCGGATTTCTGCAGCAGAACGATGACGGTCAGCGTCGCGACGATTATCAGATGGACTACGATAACTACGGTATGCATCTCTGGCCTTCCATCACAAGCGCGCGCCGGCCGGCCGGAAACCACAAGCTTGCGGGGCTTGAGTGTAGGGGTCCGATTCTCACATTCGCATCCGGTTTGGGTGCGCCCTCTTGCGAATGTCAGAATTGAAGGACCGCCAGCAAATATAAGTGGCTCGCGGAGTTTTGATTCGACATTCGCGCCCGGAACCGCAGCCAGGCAGGTCGCGAACGTCAACTCACTTCACCGGGCGGGTATCTACACGATCAGGCGCGACGTTGTCACCCCCGCAGGATCATTGGCCCACCGCGATATGAACGGTCAGGCAACGGCCTGGGCGATCCCAAGGAAATCCGCCGCCTTGAGGCTGGCGCCGCCGATCAACGCCCCGTTCACATTCGGAACCGCCAACAACTCCGCGGCGTTCGACGGCTTCACCGATCCGCCATACAGAATGCGAATCTTCGTGCCTTCCGCGCCAAACCGTTCCGCGAGCTGTTCGCGGATAAATCCATGGACTTCCTGAACATCTTCAGATGTCGGCGTGCGCCCGGTACCGATCGCCCAGACCGGCTCATAGGCCACGACGAGATTGGCGGCGGTCGCGCCGTCCGGCAGCGAACCCGCGAGCTGCCGGCCGACCACCTCAAGCGTCTGACCGGCATCACGCTGGTCCTGGGTTTCGCCGACGCAGACGATGGCAATCAGTCCCGCCCGCCATGCGGCTTCGGCTTTTTGCCGCACAAGAGCGTCGGTCTCCGCATGATCGGCGCGGCGCTCGGAATGGCCGACGATGACCGCGATCGCGCCCGCATCGGCCAGCATCTCGGCGGAAATATCGCCGGTATGAGCTCCGGAGGGTTTGGGATGGCAATCCTGCCCGCCGATCCGCACCGGCGTCCCCTGGACCGCCCCCACGAACGCCAGCACCAGCGTCGCCGGCGGACAGATCAGCAGATCGGCTTTTTGCGCAGGCCCGCCCGCACCTGCGATCATCTGGCTGAGCTCGCTGGCCGAAGCCTTGAGGCCGTTCATCTTCCAGTTTCCAGCAATCAGCGGTCGCAGCCCGGTCATGGATCTCTCATGGATGATTTTGACGTTGCTCCACCTCGGCGTAATCCGCCGCCGAAGCTCGCGGACCTTGCTAGCAGACGTTGTCGGCCGGGGCCAGCCTGCGCTATCGGCTGCCCGGCCGGGCGTTCCGCCGAGGTTGCGACTGCGCGCCCGTCACTTTATGATGCATTATCAATTTGGTGACGCCCTCGCGCGGCTCCTTGCGCCGGGGCGAGAACCGCCTCCCTCCTGCAAAAGACGGACTCATGCTTCGAGGAATACGAAACGCCTCATCAAACTGGCTCGGCAAGACCCTCATGACGATCGTGATGGGCCTCTTGATCGTCGCCTTCGGCATCTGGGGCATCGCGGACATCTTTCACGGCTTCGGCCAGTCGTCGCTGGCCACCGTGGGCAGCACCGAGATTTCGACCGAGCAGTTTCGGCAAACCTACAACGACCGGCTGCAACAGATCGGGCGTCAGTTCGGGCGCGTGCTGCCTCCCGATCAAGTCAGGGCCCTCGGCCTCGACCGTCAGATCTTGCAGCAGGTGATCGCGGAAGCCGCACTCGACGAAGACGCCCGGCGCAAGGGTCTCAAGGTTTCGGATGAGGAGATCAGCCGCCAGATCATGAGCGACCCCAACTTCAAGGGTGCTAATGACGTCTTCGATCCGTCGCGCTTCGCCGGCCTCATCCGCCAGATGGGATACAGCGAACAACACTACGTCGCGGAGCAGCGGAATACGGCGCTGCGCCGCCAGATCGCCGGAACGGTGACGGCCGGCGTCGAGCCGTCAAAAACGTTGCTGGAGGCGCTGAACCGCTTCCAGAACGAGCAGCGGACCATCGATTACGTCAAGCTCGGCGCCGCGCAGGCCGGAACCATCGATCCTCCTACGGCAGACCAGTTGTCCGGTTACTTCGATGCCCGCAAAGTGCAATTCCGCGCGCCGGAATATCGCAAGATGGCCTTCGTCGTGTTGACACCCGAGGAGATCGCCAAACGGACGACGGTGTCCGACGACGACGCCAGAAAGCTCTATGAGGAACAGAAGGACAAGCTGTCCACGCCCGAGCGGCGTCAACTCTGGCAGATCGTGTTCCCGAGCCTCGCCGAGGCCCAGGCCGCGCGGGGCAAGATCGCTGGCGGCGTTTCCTTCGACGACGTCGCCAAAGAACGCGGTCTCGCCGCCTCCGACGTCGACCTGGGCACGGTCACCCGGTCGGAGATCATCGACCCGGCCACCGCCGAAGCCGCCTTCTCGCTGAAGACCGACGAGGTCAGCCAGCCGATCCAGGGCAAGTTCGGCGTCGCGCTGATCAAGGTCGGCCACATCGAGCCCGGCAACCAGCCGACCTACGACAGCGTCGCCGCGAAACTGAAACACGACATCGCGCTCGACCGCGCGCGCGCCGAGGTCAGCAACCTCCACAACAAGATGGAGGACGAGCGCGGCGGCGGCGCGAACGTTATCGAGGCCGCCAAGAAGCTTGGACTGAGCGCGGTCACCATCGAAGCCGTCGACCGCTCCGGTCGCACACCGGACGGCAAGCCCGTTACGGAAATACCGCAGGGGATCGACCTGATCGCGCAGGCGTTCGCCAGCGATGTCGGCGTCGACAACGAGACACTGCAAGTCGGTAACAACGGCTTCGTCTGGTTCGACGTTCTCGGCGTCACGCCCTCGCGCGAGCGCACCCTCGACGAGGTCAGGGACAAGGTCGAGGCGGGATGGCGGGACGACCAGATAGGCAGCCGGCTGATGACCAAGGCGACGGACATGGTCCGCAACCTCGACAAGGGCGGCAAGCTCGCCGACGAGGCGGCCCGCCTCGGTCTCAAGGTCGAAAGCGCGAGCGGCATCAAGCGCGACGGCACCGCGGCCGGTCTGCCCGCCGCCGCGGTCGCCGCCGTCTTCCGTGTCGTCAAAGGCGCAGCCGGACAGGCTCCGGGCGCGGGCCGTGACGACTGGGTGGTTTTCCGCGTCACCGACGTGAAAGTGCCGACGCTCGATCTCAACTCCGATGATATGAAGAAACTGAAGGACGGCCTGCAACGCGCGATGGCCGACGAGAACGTCGGCCAGTACATCGTCAAGCTTGAAACCGAGATCGGCACCACCATCAATCAGGCGGCGGTGGCGCAAATCACCGGCGCCGGCGGCAACTTCTGACGGGGACCGGCGAGCCCCGTATCCCAAAGGCATCCGATGGACGATCTCAAGGTTCTCATTGGAAAAGTCGCCACCGGCGCAACCCTGACGCGCGAGGAAGCGGTTTCCGCGTTCAACAGCATGATGTCCGGCGAAGCAACGCCCTCGCAGATGGGCGGCCTTTTGATGGCGCTGCGCGTGCGCGGGGAAACCGTCGACGAAATCACCGGTGCGGTCTCGGCGATGCGATCCAAGATGCTGCGGGTCGCGGCCCCTGCCGACGCCGTCGATGTCGTCGGCACCGGCGGCGACGGCTCGGGCTCGGTGAACGTCTCGACCTGCGCCTCGTTCATCGTCGCCGGCGCGGGCGTCCCCGTCGCCAAGCACGGCAACCGCGCGCTGTCCTCCAAGTCGGGGGCCGCCGATTGCCTCGCCGCGCTCGGCATCAAGATCGACCTCACACCCGAGCAGGTCGGCCGCTGCATCCACGAGGCCGGCATCGGTTTCATGTTCGCGCCCGCGCATCATCCCGCGATGAAGAACGTCGGTCCGACCCGCGTCGAACTCGCGACACGCACCATCTTCAACCTGCTGGGGCCGCTGTCCAATCCCGCCGGCGTCAGGCGGCAGATGGTCGGCGTATTCTCGCGGCAATGGGTGCAGCCGCTGGCGCAGGTGCTCAAGAACCACGGCTCCGAATCGGCATGGGTCGTTCACGGCTCGGACGGCCTGGACGAAATCACCCTCGCCGGCCCGACATTCGTCGCCGCGCTCGAGAACGGCAATATCCGCACCTTCGAGGTGACGCCGGAGGACGCCGGACTGCAGCGTGCCGACGGCGACGCGCTGAAAGGGGGCGACGCCGAGGCGAACGCGGCCTCCTTGCGCGCGGTGCTTGAAGGCAAGCCTGGCGCCTTCCGCGATGTCGCGCTGCTCAACGCGGCGGCGGCCCTGATCGTGGCCGGCAGGGCAAAGACCTTGAAGGAGGGTGTCGCGCTGGGCGCGACATCGCTCGACGGCGGCGGCGCGATCAACAAGCTGAAGCAGTTGATCGCGGTTTCCAACGGGTGAGGACGATGGCGTGAGGACGATGGCGTGGCCGACATCCTGACCAAAATCGAAACCTACAAGCGCGAGGAGATTGCGAGCGCAAAGCGCGCACGTCCCCTCGGTGAGGTCACGGCCGCCGCGAAGGCTGCCGCGCCACCGCGCGGTTTTACCGACGCCATCCGCGCCAAACTCGCGCGCGGCGATTACGCCCTGATCGCCGAGATCAAGAAAGCCTCACCGTCGAAGGGCCTGATCCGCGCCGACTTCGATCCGCCGTCGCTCGCCCGCGCCTATGAGGCCGGCGGCGCGGCCTGCCTCTCTGTTCTGACCGATGCGCCGTCTTTTCAGGGTCGTCTCGACTTCATGGTTGCCGCCCGCGCCGCGACCTCGCTGCCGGTGCTCCGCAAGGATTTCATGTTCGACACCTATCAGGTCGTCGAAGCGCGCGCGCATGGAGCGGACTGCATCCTGATCATCATGGCCGCGCTCGACGACACGGCTGCGAAAGACATCGAGGCGGCCGCGCTCGATCTCGGCATGGATGCGCTGCTCGAAGTTCATAACCGAGAGGAGTTGGATCGCGCGCTCAGGCTGCGCTCGACGATGATCGGCGTCAACAACCGCAATCTGCGCACCTTCGAGACGACGCTCGAAACCAGCGAAGCGTTGGCCCCTCACATTCCGAAGGATCGGCTGATGGTGGGAGAAAGCGGTATCTTCACGCCGGACGACCTCGCGCGGCTTGAACGGGTCGGCATCTCCACGTTCCTGGTCGGCGAAAGCCTGATGCGGCAAGCCGACGTCACGGCCGCCACCCGCACGCTGCTCAAACAGGCGTAGCCTCCGTCTTGCTTCCTTCTCCCCTTATGGGAGAAGGTGGCGCGGACGAAGTTCGTCGGATGAGAGGTATCGCGGGGGCAACACCCACTCACCGTCTCGAACGCGCGTCGCGCGTTCGATCCACCCTCTCCCGCAAGGAGAGAGGGAAAAACCAGCCCAGGATTTGATTGATATGGCCCGCAAGAAAGACAAACCCGCCCTCACCCACATCGACGTCAAAGGCGAGGCGCGGATGGTCGATGTCTCGGCAAAGCCCGCCACCGAACGCGTCGCCGTCGCCGAAGGCCAGGTCGTCATGACCAGGGCGACGCTGGCCTTGATCGAAAGCGGCAACGCCAAGAAGGGCGACGTGCTCGGCACCGCGCGCATCGCCGGCATCATGGCCGCCAAGCGCACCTCGGAGCTGATCCCGCTCTGTCATCCGCTGGCGCTGTCGAAGGTTACGCTCGATATCGAGACCGACAAGAAGATTCCCGGCTGCCGGGTGCGCGCCAGCGTCAAGGTCTCCGGTCCGACCGGCGTGGAGATGGAAGCCCTCACCGCAGTTTCCGTCGCCTGCCTGACGATCTACGACATGATCAAGGCCGTGGAACGCGGCGTCCGCATCGAGGGCATTCGCCTGGTCGAGAAAAAGGGCGGCAAGTCCGGCCACTATCTCGTGACGGATACCCAGCCAGAACGACAGCGGCCGACGCGAACGCGCCGTTGAGCGGCATTTCAGCTCATGGCGCCGTTGTATGCGGGCCGTGAGTCCGGTAGATGATTGACACGCCCGCCAGGCGCGTCGTCCCAGGAGAATATAGACATGGCCCTGATGGCAGTCGCCGACGCCCTCGCGGCTGTTCTCTCCGGAGTCGAACCGCTCCCGGAGGAAACAGTGGCTCTCGAAGCCGCGCATCGCCGGGTGCTGGCGCGCGATCTGCCGTCGCGCCGGACCCAACCGCCGGTCGCGATGTCGGCGATGGACGGCTATGCCGTGCGCGCAGCGGACATCGCGACGATTCCCGCGCGGCTGACGGTGATCGGTGAGAGCGCCGCGGGACGGCCGCTCGAGCGCGCGCTGCGTGCCGGCGAGGCCCTGCGGATCTTTACCGGAGGCGTGGTGCCGGACGGCGCCGATACCGTCGTGATTCAAGAGGACACCGAACGCGATGGCGATGACGTCATCGTCAAGGAAGCCACCGCTCCCGGAAAGAACATCCGTCCTGCCGGGGTCGATTTTCGTGAAGGCGACGTCCTGATCCGAGCCCGCAGCCATCTCACCGATCGCCATCTCTCTCTTGCCGCCGGCATGAACTATCCGGACCTGCCGGTGCATCGCCGCCCGAAAATAGCCGTGCTCGCCACGGGCGACGAACTGGTATTGCCGGGCACGACCCCCGGTCCGGGCCAGATCGTCCTGTCCAACGGCTATGCGCTTCGCGCCCTCGCCCGGTGCGAAGGCGCCGAAACGACCGACCTCGGCATCGCCGCCGACACGATGGAAGCAACCACGGCCGCGATCCGCCGCGCCCGCGACAGCGGCGCCGACATTCTCGTCACCACCGGCGGCGCGTCGGTCGGCGACCATGACTTCGTCAAGCGTGCGCTGGAAGCGGAAGGCGTGGAGATCGCGTTCTGGCGGATCGCGCTGCGGCCGGGCAAGCCGATGATGCACGGACGCCTCGGCGCAATGCGTGTGATGGGCCTGCCCGGCAACCCCGTCTCGTCCTACATCTGCGCCTTCCTGTTCATGGTGCCGCTGATTCGCGCGCTGTCCGGGCGCGAGGATATCCACCATCGCGTCGAGCCGGCGGTGCTCGGAAGCGACGTTAGCGCCAATCAAGCCAGGCAGGATTATCTGCGTGCCCGGCTCACGCACTCGACGGACGGGCTGCCCATCGCGACGCCGATCGGGCATCAGGACAGTTCGCTGATGGGAAAACTCGCTGCGGCAGAGGCTCTCGTGATCCGCACGCCATTTGCGCCGGCCGCAAGCAAAGGCGCGCCCTGCGCCACCATCAAGCTCTCGCCGTCATAAAGCCCCGCTTTGTTGACCTTAAATTAAGGGTTGCGGAACACATATCGAACATATAACGTACGTTCATGATTTGTTTCGAATGCTCGTGCCGCAGGGTATAAAGGCCACCGAGCCTGACATCCGAAATCGGCAGGAACCATCAACCAGGGACCGGGTCGGGATGCTCACGCGCAAACAGTACGAACTCCTGCGTTTTATCAACGAACGGCTGAAGGAGTCCGGCGTGCCGCCTTCGTTCGATGAAATGAAGGATGCGCTCGACCTGCGCTCGAAGTCCGGCATCCATCGCCTGATCACCGCACTGGAGGAACGCGGCTTCATCCGCCGCCTCCCCAACCGCGCTCGCGCCATCGAAGTCATCAAGCTGCCGGAACTGGCCGCAAGCGGCGGCGGACGCCGCGGTTTCACACCGAGCGTTATCGAGGGCAATCTCGGCAAGGTTCGCCGCGGCGGCGGTGGCGGCGCTGACGAGGCCGAGCATCCGGTCGCCGTTCCGGTGATGGGACGGATCGCAGCCGGCACACCGATCGAGGCGTTGCAGACCTGCAGCCACACCATCAGCCTGCCGCCCGACATGCTCGGCGCCGGCGAGCATTACGCGCTCGAGGTGCGCGGCGATTCCATGGTCGATGCCGGTATCCTCGATGGCGACATGGCGTTGATCCAGCGCAACCAGACCGCCGACACCGGCGACATCGTCGTCGCCCTGATCGACGACGAGGAAGCGACGTTGAAACGCTTTCGCCGCCGCGGCGCTTCGATCGCGCTGGAGCCAGCGAACGCGGCCTATGAAGTTCGCATTCTTCCGCCCAACCGGGTCCAGATCCAGGGCAGACTGATCGGCATTTACCGCAAGTACTGATTTCATCGGGAGCGAGGACTCCGACCGCGAACACGCCTCGCACCGTTCAATCGTCCGGCTGGAGATCCTCGGGCGCCGGCGTGGCGTCGGCCGGAAGCTCCGGTTTTGATTGCGATTGTGCCGCTTGTTTATCGACGACGGCGGATGACCACGGACGATCAACGCTGACAGGGCGGGTGGCTTCAACGGCAAAGCGGAATCTTGAGGCATCGGGTCTCGAAGCGTCGGGTCTCGAAGCACCGCTTCTTGAAGCACTTGGGGTTCGCCACAGGGCAAGAGCGCCTTCACGCCGCAGCCGGTTCTGATCGATCACATGCGCGAGGCAACCCTCCGGAGCCTGCCACTGCGTCACCATGAGTTCCGCCCGCACGCAATCATCCTGCATCGCCTCCGGACGCCGCGCAAGCGCGACGATTCCACCACCGTTCCCCTTCACCACACAGCCCGCATCGTCGCATGAAACGCCCTCAGCCAGCGTGGGATCGGCAGACCCACGCTCATCCCCGTCGGCAGCGAGCCATTCCCTGATCGTGAAAGAGTCCTTGCCGGTGCTGACGAGACGCAGCCGGCCGTCTCCGCCCCTCACGCCGACGTTGCGGCCGTCGGCGGAGATCAGGATATCCGGTGGTGTCACCGCAAGTGACCACGCGATCGCCAGCCCGACGACGACCGCGCCGCTCCAGCGCAGCGGCGTCCTCAGCAGTCCCAGCAGGATGATGCCCGCGGTCGCCGCGAGCAGCGGCCCCGTTCCAAGCGCCGCCATGCGGCCGATGGCGCCCGGAAGCTCTGCGACCCATTGAGCCACGGCGACCATCCATTCGATGCCGAAATCCATCAGTCGCCAGAAGATGCCGTCGAAGCCGAACGGCATGGCCGCAAGTCCGAGCAGTCCGGCCGGCATCACCAGCGCCGAGATCACCGGCATCGCCAGCAGGTTCGCAACCATGCCGTACGGCGTCACGCGATGGAAATGAAACGCGACATACGGCGTGGTCGCGAGTCCGGCCACGAGCGACGCCAGCGCCAGCATGACGATCTCGCGTCCGCCCCACAGAGCGGCCTTCGCCGTAGGCGAGTGATCGGGCGTCGCAAGCATCTTCGGCATCCCGACCTGGACCAGCGCCACCAGCCCGAGCGTCGCCGCGAACGACATTTGAAAGCTCGGGTGAATCAACGACTCCGGCGCAATCACAAGCACGATCATCGCCGCGACCGCGAGCGTGCGAAATGTAATGGCGCGCCTGTCCACCATGATCGCAATCAGCACCACCGCCGTCATGAAGAACGAGCGCTGGGTCGCGACTTCGGCCCCCGACAGCAGAAGATAGAAGGCGGCCGCCGCGAGCGCCGCCGCCGCCGACCACTTCTTGATCGGGAAGGTCGCCGTCAGCGCCGGGACCAGTGCCAACAGCGCACGCACCGCGAAGAACACCACGCCAGCGACGACGGCCATGTGATAGCCGGAAATCGAAAGCACATGGCCCAGTCCCGAAATGAACATCGCCTCATTCACGGGCGCCGTGATGGCGTCGCGCCGTCCCGTCAGCAGCGCGGTGGCGATGGCCCGCGAATCGCCGCTGAGAACTAGCCGGATGCGGGCGTCGATGGCGTCGCGCAACTCCTGCATCAGCGCGGCATAGCGCAGCGCAAACCCGCCGCCAGGCGGAGAACTGACGGTTTTGATCGCGCCCATGGCGAAGCCGGAGGCGCCGATGCCCTGAAAGTACATATCGCGGGCGAAGTCGTAGCTTCCGGGCCGCACAGGCGTAAGCGGCGGCTGCAACCGCGCTTTCAACTCCACGAAACTGCCGACAGCGGGCGCGGCGCCCTTCCTGACGGACAGCCGCACGCGATCGAGCTTGACGTGCTGCCGCCGACTGTCCATCCGAACGACACGCAAAACAAAGCGATCGGTTCGCTCGCGCACCTCCCTGGTTTCGACGAAACCCTGGAGCAGCGGCGTGTACATCGGCCGCGTCAGCACAGCGTGCGAGACATGCGCCGTCTTGATCGTGGCGACAGCGAAGCCCGCGGCGACCGCCGCAACCATGACGGCGGCGGTAAACACCCGATGCCGGCGCAACAGCAACGCCGACACAAACAACGCTCCGGCGGTCACGGAGACAACCCAGGCAACCGGCTCGTGATCGGCGGCAAAATAGATCGCAATGCCCGCGCCGAACGCCACCGGGACCCATGGCAGAAGGCGAACGGCTGCCGCTTCGGCGCTCGCCCAGGCCCGCAGCCGCGCGACGATTGCCGGCAAGGCTCCCGAAGGGGTTTGCGAAGGCGCGGCGACGGCTTGCCGCGTCGGCCAGGTTCCGGCGTACCCTCCCCTCCGATCGCGAGCCCTGCCCCGCTCCGCCATCCAGCCGACCCTCTACGCCCTCGCGGCGATGCTAGCGGAAGAGCACGCGCGGCGAACAGTGGAACGGATACGGAATACCGGCGAAATCAGGAGCCAGCCGCCGCCACCTTGGCCCAGGTGTCGCGCAGGCCGACCGTCCGGTTGAACACGAGCCGGCCGGGCGCGGAATCCCTGTCCCGGCAGAAATAGCCCTGCCGTTCGAACTGGAAAGCGGCGCCGACATCGTTTCGGATGAGAGTGAACTCGAATCGGGCGAGAGCGGGCTCGACCATGCAGCCGGACAGGATTTGAAGCGATTGCGGATTGAGTTCGGATGCGAAGTTCGCTGCGTCGGGCTGCTCGGCATCGAACAGATGATCGTAGAGTCTGACCTCGGCCGGCATGGCGTCCGCCGCATTCACCCAATGCATGGTGGCCTTCACTTTTCGGCCATCGGGCGCGTTGCCGCCCCTGGTCGCCGGATCGTAGGCGCAGCGGAGTTCGACGACTTCGCCCACCGCGTTCTTCACCACCTCGCGGCAGGTGATGAAATACGCGTACCGCAGCCGCACTTCCCTGCCCGGTGACAGGCGGAAGAACTTCTTCGGCGGGTTTTCCATGAAGTCTTCCTGCTCGATATAAATCTCGCGCCCGAACCGTATCCGTCGCGTGCCCTGCGAGGGATCGTCGGGATGGTTCACGGCTTCAAGCTCCTCGCTCTCGCCTTCCGGATAATTCTCGATCACGACCTTGAGCGGACGCAAGACGGCCATGCGACGCGGCGCGCTCCTGTTGAGCGCCTCGCGAATGGCGAAGTCGAGCATCCCGACATCGACCGTGCTGTTGGCTTTGGCGACGCCGATCCGCTTGACGAACTCGCGCAGCGCCTCGGCCGGCACGCCGCGCCGCTGGAGGCCGGCGAGCGTGGGCATGCGAGGATCATCCCAGCCCGCGACATGACCGCCGCGAACGAGCTCCGTCAGCACCCGCTTCGACAGCAGCGTATGCGTGACGTTGAGCCGTGCGAATTCGTACTGACGCGGTCGCGACGGCACCGGAAGATTGTCGAGAAACCAGTCATAGAGCGGCCGGTGATCCTCGAACTCAAGCGTACAGATCGAATGCGTGATGTGCTCGATCGAGTCGGACTGCCCATGGGCGAAATCGTAGCTCGGATAGATGTTCCACGTATTCCCCGTGCGTGGATGAGAGGCGTGCAGAATACGGTAAAGCACGGGATCACGCAGGTTGATGTTGCCGGACGCCATGTCGATCTTCGCGCGCAGCACCCGCGCGCCGTTGGGGAACTCTCCCGCCCGCATCCGCGCGAACAGGCCGAGATTCTCATCGGCCGGACGGTCGCGGAACGGGCTGTCCCTGCCGGGTTCGGTCAGCGTGCCGCGAGCCAGGCGGATCTCCTCCTGGGTCTGATCATCGACATAGGCCTTGCCCGCGCGAATGAGATCCTGCGCCCAGGCGTAGAGCCGTTCAAAATAGTCCGATGCGTAATAGAGATGCTTTCCCCAATCGAAGCCCAGCCAGCGGACGTCGCGCTGGATCGCGTCGATGTATTCCTGCTCCTCCCTGGCCGGATTGGTGTCATCAAAACGCAAATGGCAACGCCCGCCGAAATCCTCTGCAATGCCGAAATTCAGGCAGATCGATTTGGCGTGTCCGAGATGCAGATAGCCGTTCG
>CAZOOO010000078.1:0-12879 GCA_964581435.1 uncultured Hyphomicrobiales bacterium
TCGCGATGTCGCGCTATTCCGGCTGCTGGGTCGGGATGAAGGTCATCACCGAGACGGTGGAAACCACGGCCGAGATCGATCTGACCGATGAGATGAAGCCGTTCGTCATTCCGGCCGATTTCGAGATGCCGCCGGGCGGACTGAACCTGCGCTGGCCCGACGACCGCTACGATCAGGACCGGCGCTTGCAGGATCACAAGGGTTTTGCCGCGGTCGCGTTCGCGCGCGCCAACAGGATCAATCGCGTGACCATGGACTCGCCGAACGCGCGGTTCGGCATCGTGGCGTCCGGAAAGAGCTACGAGGATATCCGTCAGGCGCTGCGCGAGCTGGGCATTACCGAGCAGGTCGCCGCGAAAATTGGCCTGCGGCTTTACAAGATCGGAATGCCGTGGCCGCTGGAGCCGCAGGGCGTGCGCGAATTCGCCGTCGGCCTCGAGGAGATATTCATCGTCGAGGAGCGCCGCGAGATCGTCGAGAACCAGATCAAGCGGGAGCTGTTCAACTGGCGCGACGACGTGCGGCCGCGCATCATCGGCAAGATGGATGATCACGACAAGCGCTTCCTGCCGTTCGCGCAGGAACTGGGCGTCGCCTCCCTGGCGACATACCTGACTGAGCGGTTGCTGCGCTTGAACCTCAATCCTGAAATCGCCGAGATGCTTCGCGCCAAGGCTGACTGGTTTAACGGTCGCCAGGCGTCGCAGATGCAGCCCGCTACTCCCGTCATGCGCGTACCGTATTTCTGCTCCGGATGTCCTCACAACACGTCGACCAAAGTGCCCGACGGCAGCCGCGCCATGGCCGGCATCGGCTGCCATTTCATGGCGCTCTGGATGGATCGCAACACCGAAACATATACCCATATGGGCGGCGAGGGCGCGCCTTGGGTCGGAATCGCGCCGTTCACCGACGAGAAGCACATTTTCGCCAATCTCGGCGACGGCACCTATTTCCATTCCGGGAGTCTGGCGATCCGTCAGGCGGTCGCTTCCGGCGCAAACATCACCTACAAGATCCTCTATAATGACGCCGTCGCCATGACCGGCGGCCAGCACGTCGACGGCGAACTGTCGCCGCAGCGGATCACCTTTCAGCTTCACGCCGAAGGCATCCGCGACATCTACCTGGTGTCGGAGAACCCCGACGCCTATCCGGCTGCGGACATCGCGCCGGGAACGCGAACCGCGCATCGCGATGACCTCGATGCGGTCATGAAAACCTGCCGCGAGACCAAGGGAGCTTCAGCCATTGTGTTCGTGCAGACTTGCGCCGCCGAGAAGCGGCGGCGTCGCAAGCGCGGCATCATGGAAGATCCGCCGCGCCGGGTGCTGATCAATCCCGCGGTTTGCGAAGGATGCGGCGATTGTTCGGTGCAATCGAACTGCATTTCGGTGGAGCCGCTGGAGACCGAGATGGGGCGCAAGCGCACCATCAATCAGTCATCCTGCAACAAGGACTATTCCTGCCTTAAGGGGTTTTGCCCTTCGTTCGTCACGATCGACGGCGGGCGCTTGCGAAAGCGCGCGCCGGCGGACCTCGGCGAGATCGGCGACTTGCCCGAACCGGCTTCGCGGCCGTCGCTCGACCGCCCCTACAATATCGGGGTCGGGGGAGTAGGCGGCACGGGCGTGCTGACCATCGGCGCGCTGCTCGGCATGGCGGCGCATATCGAGGGCAAGGCCAGCATGATTCTCGACATGTCCGGTCTCGCCCAGAAGGGCGGCGCGGTATTGAGCCACGTCCGGCTGTCACAGCATCCCGCCGAGGTGACATGTTCGCGCATCGTCACCGGCACGGCGGATCTCGTCATTGCTGCTGACGAGGTCGTCGCGGCAGCCAGGGAAACGATCGCGCTCTGCGAATCGAGCCGCACCTACGGTCTCATCAATACTCACCTGATTCCGACCGCAGGCTTCGTGCTGGATCGCGATTTCAACTTTCAGAGCGCCAAGGTCAGCCGCGTCCTTGAAACCGCGCTGCGCAAGGATTCGACCTTCTTCAACTTTACCAGGCCGGCGGAGGCGCTGCTCGGAGACTCCATCGCCACCAATATGATGATGATGGGTTACGCCTATCAGAAGGGCGTGCTGCCGCTGACCGCGGCGGCGATCGAGCAGGCGATCGAGGTGAATGGTGTTGCCGTGAAAATGAATGTCGAGGCCTTCCGGCTTGGACGGCTTGCAGTGGTGGATCCCGCACGCCTTGTCGCGATGATGAAGGGGACCGACGAGGCGGCTCCGCCGAAGGCGCTGGAGGACATGTCGCTGGACGAGATCGTCGTGCATCGCTCAGTGCACCTTGCCGGATATCAGGATGCTAGGCTTGCGGACAAATACCGGACGGCGGTGAACCGGGTCCGGCGGGCGGCAAGAGACGGTGGTTATGGCGATGCCTTGCCACGTGCGGTTGCGATCAACTACGCCAGATTGCTCGCCTACAAGGACGAGTACGAGGTGGCGCGGCTCTACACGGATGGTCGGTTCGAGAAGCAACTCGGCGATCACTTCGAAGGCGACTACAAGGTCAGCTTCCATCTCGCGCCGCCGGTGTTCGACGCCAGGAAGGACGCGCTCGGTCGTCCTGCCAAGAGGTCCTATGACGGATCGCGGATGATGCCGGTATTGCGTTTGCTGGCGAAAATGAAGGGTTTGCGCGGCACCGCCTTCGACGTCTTCGGATACAGCGCGGAGCGCCGATTGGAACGAAGCCTGATCGCGGAATATGAAAACGACGTGGCCGCGGTGCTCGACAGGCTTTCGCCGGCCAACGTTGAAACCGCGATCGAACTGCTGTCGCTGCCCGATCGTATCCGGGGTTACGGTCCGGTCAAGGAGAAGGCTGTGGCCGACGCCAAGGTTCGGCACGCGGAATTGCTGTGCGACATGGCCAATCCTCCTCCGGTGCCGCGGCAGATGGCGGCGGAATAGGCGGCGCCGCGGCAACGAACGCGACAGGCCGATGAGGGCAGCCCAGAAACCGACCCAAGCTCCCTTTGGGTCTATCCTCATGTTTCCCGAAGCGGCGATCCGGCCTATATAGGATCATCGGGAGCCGGTCTAAAACGCCATGCCATCTGGGTTCGGAGCATTCTTCCAGCGAATGAAATCGTCTTCGCTGTCCATTGGACAGATTACCTTTGGCGGCTTCTTTTTGGTGCTGGCGATCATAGTGACAATCAGCGTGGCCAATGTCGTCGCGACGCGTCACCTCGACAATACCTTCGCCGAATTGCAGTGGCTGGACAGCGTCGGCGACCTCGCCGAGGAGCTCGACCGCCGCGTTAACGAACTGCGGCTGGCGGCGCGTGACTACGTCACCGATCCAAAGGCTCAGTCCAGCCGGGTGTGGGGCGCCACGTCATCGTTGAACGAACTGCTTAAAAAGACGCGCATCAAGCTTGCTCCGGAGCAGCAGGAGATGATCGATGGCGTCACGCCACGGCTGGAGAACTATCGCAAGGGGATAGAGCGGGCCGCAAACCTGATTACAGACCGTGCGAAGCTGGTCGAAACGCTGCCGCCGCTTCGTGAAAAACTCAAACTCATCATTGAGCAGTCCACGGATCAGTCTGCATCAAAAGCACTGTTTCGAGCGCAGAGCGACGTCGCCGCCGCACTGCTTGCGCATGATCCTACGACCGCGGAGCGGGCGGCTGAAAACATGCGCGCCATGCATGCCGGCGAACCCAAGGTGCGTGCCGCGATCGAGGCCTATGCCGATGCCGTGATTGCAATCTCCTTGCGGGAGCGGCAGATCGCAGATCTCGACAGGGAGGTGCTGGGCGCGGAAGGGCAGTTGATCGGGCAGGTCACGGAGCTGCTGCGCGAACTCAGCGCGGAGCGCGAGCGGGTGCTGTCGCGCGATTTTGCCCGGACGCTTGCTGAAACCAAATGGCAGAGCATTATTCTCGGCGGCATGGGAATAGTGGTCGGCTTGCTTGCGGCGGTGTTCGTGGTCCGCCGGACGGTCCGGCCGCTGAAGGCGATCGCGAGGGCGATCCGGAAACTGGCTGGCGGCCAGAAGGACACGTCGATCCCGTCAACCGATATCGATAACGAGATCGGGGATATCGCACGGGCCGCCGAGGTGTTTCGCCGGACGCTCGCTGAAGCTGACTCTGCGCGGGAGGCCGCCGTTCGAGCGCTTGCCGAGCAACGCCTTGCCGAGGAAAGTTATCGTAAGCTGTTCGAAGGTTCGGTCGACGGAATCTACGTCACGACACCGGCCGGTCAACTGCTCGACGCCAATCCGGCGCTGGCGCGAATGATGGGGTATGACACCCCCGACGACCTCATCCGCGGCATCGGTAACAGCACGCAGACGGTTTACGTCGATACTGATGTACGCGCCAAGTACCAGCTGCGAATGGAGCACCATGGAACCGTCCGCGGGTTCGAGTATAAGGTGCGGCAGCGCGACGGCAGCATTCTTTTGCTTTCCGATAGCGCAACCGCGGTACGCGACGAGGACGGCATCATCGTCCGTTATGAAGGAGTGGTTCGCGACATCACCGATCAGAGGAGAGCCGAAGAGGCGATCGCGGAAGGGCGGCGCCTGCTGCAACTGGTGATCGACACCGTGCCTGCGATGATTAACGTCAAGAACGCGGAGCTGCGTTACGTCCTGATGAATCGCTACATGGCGCGCATCTTCGGGATCGAACCTGCGGATGCGATCGGACGAACGGCGGACGAAGTGATGCCGCGCTACCGTGCGGCAAGGACGGACGAGACCGACAGGCGGGTCCTCGAGAGCGGCAAGGAGATCGGCTTTTACGAAGAAGAGTATGAGGATGCGTCGGGCGAGATCCGCCAATGGCTGGTCAACAAGCTGCCGATTAGCAGCGTCGACGGCCGCGTCGAGAATATCGTCACGGTCGCGCTGGATATAGGCGACCGCAAGCGAAGCGAACAGGAAATGCGGCGCGCCAAGGACGCGGCTGAGGCGGCGCTAGGCAATTTGCGCGAGACACAGAATTCGCTGATCGAGGCGGAAAAACTGGCGGCGTTGGGTCGTCTGGTGGCGGGTGTCGCCCATGAGGTTAACAATCCGGTCGGCATCAGCCTGACGGTGGCCTCTTCGCTGGAACGCAAGATTGCCCTGTTCGCCGAGGAGGTCGAGCGTGGGCAGTTGCGGCGCTCAAGCCTCAACGATTTCATCGCGAACAACCGTGATGCTGCGTCTCAGCTCGTCGCCAATCTCAATCGCGCTGCCGAGCTGGTCCAGTCATTCAAGCAGGTTGCCGCCGACCGCAACTACTCGGACAAGCGGAATTTCGACCTCGGCGAACTCACCGAGCAGGTGGTGATGAGTCTGCGTCCCGCCCTGCGCAAGCATCATGTAACGCTGAGCGTCGATTGCGAACCCAATCTCACGATGAACAGCTATCCGGGGCCTTATGGCCAGGTGTTGACCAACCTTTTTCTCAATTCGGTTGCGCACGCCTTTCCGGACGGCAAGGGCGGCGCCGTCGATATTATCGTGCGGCAAGTCGGCGCGGACAACGTCCAGATTCTGTTCTCCGACGACGGCTGCGGCATGAGTCCCGATGTGCGGCGCAAGGCATTCGATCCGTTCTTTACGACGCGGCGCGATCAAGGAGGAACCGGCCTCGGTCTGCACATTGTCTACAATATCGTAACGGGTCGCTTGGGGGGACGTATCGGACTTGATTCCGGTTCCGGGAAAGGCACGCGCATTCACATCGTTTTACCTCGGGTCGCGCCCATGGAACTCGCCGCGGAATAACACTTGCACAAGGGACGCCTCTGTCGTCGCGGCGCTCCCATGATGAACCTGCCCCATAGTGCATCCCTCCATTCCTGATTCCTGCATCCAGACAGCACCGTCAAAACCGGGAATCAAACACATGGCGGAAACGCAGTTCTCATCATCGCCAACGGCAGCGCGCTATTTTCCGCTGGAAATGACCTCTATCAACGAGAGATGCGTTGGAACTTGATTCGAACCGGCGCGAGCCTCTTGCGGGGGCCGGCGGAACTTCCCGCGCCATGAGGTATTGTTTTATGATCTCGTCCTGGAGGTTCCATGAAAAAGATGGTTCTTGCGACGTCGTTATGCTGGGGGCTGCGCTGCTGACAACTCCTTCCATGGCTGTTCCTGCCAGTGGATCGGCTCCCATTCCGTGGTCGGGTTCGGTTCAGCCGGTTCAGTACTTTTACGGCGGACGCAACTATTGTTGGTACAATAACGGATGGCGAGGCCCCGGATTCTACTGGTGCGGTTATGCATCGCGGCGCGGCATGGGTTGGGCGGTGGTGCGGGCTGGCGTGGTTGGGACCATAGAGGTGGTCACCACTTTCGTGGACCTCCCCCTATCACGGTCACGGCATGTATCGGGGCGACAGAAACCCTAACTGGCAAGGAGGAGGAGGCCCTGGCGGCCGCTTCTAGACTTAGAGCTTTTCCGCTTCTGATTGAATCAGAAGCGGGGCTCTATGATTTTGTTTTGACGCGTTTTCTTCACGCGAACCGGTATCCACTTCGCTTGAAAACGTTCTAGTCGTTCCGGGTGGATAGGAGCGCGAGCCGCGCGCTCCGCTTTCCCTAAGGAATTGGACGGTTTCAGGACGGTTTCAGGAGCGAGTCTGCGATACTCGCAGCATCGATCGCATCGGCGCCGGCCTGGGCGGTCGGTCAGTGCGCCGTCGCATTGACGCGCTCGCGTTCTTTTTGAATAATGAAATCGGGACAAGATAAAAACACTGGCTTTGCGAGCGGATCACCATGAAAAATGGGCTGTATTCGGTTCATGTCGCCTTGCTTGACGGGCGACTGGGCAAGGGCAGTGGCGTGGTGGTGTTCCGTGACGGCAAGATTCTCGGCGGCGATGCCTATCTGTTCTATACCGGCAGCTATTTCACGAAAGAGGATGGCACTTTCAGGGGCGAGGTTCTGGTTCAGCGCCATACGCCCAGTCCCGACCTGAATCTGCTGTTCAACAACCCGGAACCCGTGGGGATCGGCGTTACCGGAACGTTTACGGATACGACCGGCACGATGAACGGCACGGCGCTGGTCGGAAAGGCGAGCCAGATTTTCAAGGCCACGCTGCGCAAGTTGGCGGACACGGACTGACCGCTCAAGCCGATCGAACCTTGAGCAATCAACATTTCGGCCATTTGCAAGAGCTTCGAGTCAACCAATCCGGTTTTTCCGAAGCTGGACCGCTTATGGCAGGCAGCGGTCTTATGCCTTGTATTCAGTCGGGCGGCGACAGCGCGCCGCCGATCGGCAATCCAGAAGCAAGAAGAGCCATCGAGGTATTGCGTGAGACATATCGGAGCGGATCTCCGGTTCAGAACCGTGCGGTCGGCCCTATCGAGACCGAGAAGTTGTCAATCGTGAAATTCGGCAGCGACGAGTCGATCTTGGTGTAAAGGACCTGGGTCCGCAGGCCCACGTTCCTGTACACCTGCGCATCGAAGATCGCGCCGTAGCGTTGTTCCCTGTCGTGCCGCACTTGAAAAGGATCGACGATCGGATTGGGCGCATCGTAATTGGCCCAGCTAAAGCCGACCGTCGGCGCGATCACGAACTGATGCGGCGTGCCGAACACCGGCAAGGCGAACGCGTACGGAAAAGCCATGTCGATCGAATAGCGCTTGTATGAGTAGAAATCGAAAACAGCACGATTTTGATCGAAAGCTGCACGCGCCGTCCAGTGCATCGGCCCGAAGCGCAGATCGGAAGTCACTACCGCCGATAGCAGATCTCCGGTCTGTTGACTGGCCGTCGGAAAATTGGACGAGTCCGAAAAATTGCGGTGCCGATGCTCGACGAACGCCTCCAGAAACCCGCGATCGCCGAGCGTCGTGCGCGCGGAAACACCGCCTCCGCCGGCTGAGAAATAAGTGGCGTCCCCCAGCCAGACCTGGTCTCCGATGCCGTAAAGCTTGACCGATGCGTTCTGCCCGATCGCGAAGCGCGGGCCGACCAGGATCTCGACCAGGCCGAAATTGAACTGGTTGAGTTTGTATTGGCGCGAATTGAGGCCCAGGAAACTCGCTTCGATGGCGTCTCCCCGCGTACCGATTTTATAAGCGTAGTGGGCTGCGAGCGTCTGGAACATGTTCGCGTCCGGACGCTTGCCGAACGAACTGTTGAGAATCGCATCCTGCCCCAAGGCGCGCACCATCAGGCTTGAGGGGCCGAGGTTGGCGTTGGTCTGATAGCGCAAGCCGGCGGTGGTGAATACGCTGAACTCGTAGCGCGCAAGCCGGCGGTCGATTTCGGTCAGGTAGGCGCGGACCTGGGCGCGGATATCTTCAGGAGCATCGGCCGCCTTGACCGCCTCCTGAAAATAGCTGCGCGCCAGTTCGTATGAGCCGAGCTTGAAATACAGTACGCCCAGTTCGAGTTTGACGCGCGGCAAATTCGGATTGAAGAACAGCATCCGTTCGAGGGCGCCGATAGCGGCCTCGTAATCGCCGCGCTTGACGGCCTGCTCAGCGAACTTGAAACTCGCCTCCAGGTCGGAAGGGTTTTTGTACATCTGCTGGAACAGCGCATCATAATCCTGCTGAACCACGGATGCTGCGGAAATGGGCGATGTCGTCGATTGCGCCGCAGCCCCCGAGAAGCAAGCGGTCATCGCAAACAAAACGGACGCGGCTCTCGCGGTCTCAATAAATTTCACGCCACCACCCAACGCTAACTTTGACGCGAAGCTCCCTTCCATCTCCGTTCCGTGGAAATTTGGAGCAAGTTCGCAATATTATGACGGCCAGATTAGCGACGGTCTTCCCGATTGGAACAACGATAACCGCACGTTGACACGATTTCAGGGCGGCGTCACCATTTTACCACACATTGGTTCAACAAAATCAATAGCTTGGCGATATACCTCATAGCGCGGTGAGGACCATGGGAACAACCGAACTCATCCCGGGGACCGGAAGAGAACGGCCCTGCCAAATCGCGTGACATCGGGCCTCCGCAGTTCCTATAAGGAGACCGTGCGCTCGTAGCTCAGCTGGATAGAGCATCGGATTTCGATTCCGAGGGTCGGGAGTTCGAATCTCTCCGAGCGCGCCAACAATTTCAAAGGGTTAAGGTAGGGCAGAGCTAGAACGGCGTGGTCGGTTCTTTCATGTCGTCGCCCCTGCGAACGCAGGGACGACCTGATGTCAGGCCGCGTCCAGATCCAGATCGATCCAGACCGGGACATGGTCCGATGCCTTTTCCCAACCGCGGACATGGCGATCGATTCCCGCACCGCTGAGCCGGTCGCTGGCCTGCGGCGACAGCAGCAGGTGATCGATCCGCAGTCCGTTGTTCTTCTGCCAGGCGCCGGCCTGATAATCCCAGAAAGTGTACTCCCCGGCGGCGTCGGAGGTTGCGCGTAGCGCATCGGTCAGGCCGAGTCCGAGCAGCGTCTGGAACGCCTGCCGGGTCTGCGGGCGGAACAGGGCGTCGTCGAACCATGCGGCGGGATTGTAGACGTCGCTTGCTGTGGGGATGACGTTGAAATCGCCAGCGAGCACGAAGGTTTCTTCGCTTTTCAGCCGTTCCCGTGAATACTCAATAAGTCGCGATATCCAATTGAGCTTATAAGGATATTTCTCGGTATTCGGAGGGTTGCCGTTCGGCAGATAGAGGCAGGCGATGCGCACGACCCCGTGCTTGAGCGAGACGACGCCTTCGAGGAATCGCGACTGCACGTCGCCGTCATCGCCCGCCAGCCGGGGCCGGATCTCGTCGAACGGGAATTTCGATAGCAACGCCACGCCGTTAAAGGTCTTTTGGCCGTGCGTCACCACATTGTAGCCGAGCGCCTCGATGGCTTCGCGGGGAAACTGCTCGTCGACGCATTTAATCTCCTGAAGGCAGACCACGTCCGGCGCGGTCTCTCCCAGCCAAGTGATCAGGTGATCCAGGCGTTGCCGGATCGAATTGACGTTCCAGGTGGCGATGCGCATCAGGCGATCCCGCATGTGATTGCCGATCCGATCTGGCAATCCGGCGCGAAGGTCTTGCTTCGATGGATAAGCGGGTCAAACCCGCGCCCTATCCCTATATCGAAAAGCTGGTGCCGCAGCCGCAGGAGGCGGTGGCGTTCGGATTGACGACCCGGAACGACGCTCCGATCAGATCATCGACGAAATCGACTTCGGACCCGCTCAGGAACGGGACGGAGGCTGGATCAACCAGCACCACCGCCGAATCGCGCGCGATCACCAGATCGTCGTCGGCCTTGGCGCGTTCGATGTCGAATTTGTACTGAAAGCCCGAGCAGCCGCCGCCTTCGACGCTGATGCGCAACATGGCGCCGTCACCCTCGGATTTCAGGATTTCCCCGATCCGCCGCGCCGCGCGCTCGCTGACGGTGATGTTGGTTTCTGTCATCCTGCGACTCCGTATGATCGCGGACATTGTCCGATATTTTGAATTGCCCGCAAGCCATAGTTAAGTGGCCTGGCGGCGGGAATCAAACCATCGGAAGGGGACAAGTGTCGTGGCAGTTGGAATGGCAGCTCCGCGCGCGCCCTTCGCCAGCGAGCCCGACCGCAGCCGCGGTCGGGTGCATGACGAACCGCCGAGCCGGACCCGCAGCGCGTTCCGGCGCGATTGCGACCGGGTGATCCATTCGACGGCGTTCCGGCGGCTGAAGCACAAGACCCAGGTGTTCGTCTATCATGAAGGCGATCACTTCAGGACCCGTCTCACCCACTCCCTCGAAGTGGCGCAGATTGCCCGCGCGCTGGCCCGCCAGCTCGGGCTCGACGAGGATCTGACGGAAGCGCTGGCGCTGGCTCACGATCTCGGCCATCCGCCGTTCGGCCACGCCGGGGAGCGGGCGCTGGACCTTTGCCTGGGTCCATATGGCGGCTTCGACCATAATGCGCAGACGCTGCGGATCGTGACCCTGCTGGAGCACCGCTATCCGGATTTCGACGGCCTCAACCTGACCTGGGAAACGCTGGAGGGGATCGTCAAGCATAATGGTCCGCTCACCGATGCCGCCGGAAACGCCGTCGGGCGTTATCAGCGCTGCGGGGTTCCCGTGGGCATCGTCGATTTCAACCGGACCTGCGATCTGGAGCTATGGAGCTTCGCCTCGCTTGAGGCGCAGGTTGCGGCGATCGCCGACGATATCGCCTATGACGCCCACGATATCGACGACGGCTTGCGCGCCGGATTGTTCGCTGTCGATGACTTGAAGGAGATGCCGCTAACTGCTGGAATGATCACCGATATCGCGCGCCGTCATCCGACGCTGGACAATGGTCGGCGTGGCGCCGAACTGGTGCGTGAACTGATTTCCTATCTGATCATGGCCGTCCTGTCCGAGGCGGACGGGCGGCTTGCCGCGGCGCGGCCGCGATCGGTCAAGGATGTGCGCCGGCACTCCGCGCCGCTGATCGCCTTTCCGGCGGAGGCGGCGGAGGCCGAAGCGGGGATCAAGGCGTTCCTCCGACAACGGATGTACCGCCATCCTCGCGTCATGCGGGTGATGGACGAGGCTGAAACCATCGTCCGGGATCTGTTCATGCGTTACCGCGACGATCCCGCGGCGCTTCCGGCCGAATGGCTGCCGGAGCAGGGCGTCCACCGCGTGTTCGATGCCGAGAACGCGCGCAGGGTCGGTAATTTCATCGCCGGGATGACCGACCGCTTCGCAATCAACGAGCACAAGCGCCTTTTTGACTCGACTCCGGAATTGCGTTAGGCGGCGCGTATTCCAGCTCCACTCAAATCGCAGATATCATGACCAATTCCAGTCCATCGCAGCATCTTTTCGCGGATGCGCTTGCGCGAGTGCTTAGGGCGTGCGCCGCGCTCGCGGAAGAAGGCGCGCTTCCGTCGGGACTGGATCTGTCGCGGATCGTGGTCGAGCCGCCGCGCGATGCCTCGCACGGCGATATGGCGACCAACGCCGCCATGGTGCTGGCGAAGGACGCCAAAGCCAAACCGCGCGATCTTGCGGAGCGGATCGTGACGAAACTGCGCGACGACGACCTGATCGAGAACGCCGAGATTGCCGGTCCCGGTTTCATCAATCTGACTCTGAAGTTACCAGCCTGGTTTGATGTGCTGCGCAAGGTGTTGCGCGACGGCGAGGGCTTTGGCCGCAGCACCATCGGTGCCGGCGAAAAGGTCAACGTCGAGTACGTCTCGGCCAATCCGACCGGCCCGATGCATGTCGGGCATTGCCGGGGCGCGGTGTTCGGCGACGCGCTGGCGAGCCTGTTGTCGTTCGCGGGCTATGACGTGACGCGCGAATACTACATCAACGACGCCGGCGCTCAGGTGGATGTGCTGGCGCGCTCGGCGTTGCTGCGTTACCGCGAGGCGCTGGGCGAGGACGTCGGCGAGATACCGGATGGGCTCTATCCCGGCGATTATCTCAAGCCCGTGGGTCAGGCGCTCGCCGCCGAACACGGCGACACGCTGCTGAACGCGCCGGAAGCCGAGTGGCTGCCCCTCGTACGCGCTAAGGCCATCGCCATGATGATGGAGATGATCAAGGGCGATCTCGCCGCGCTGAACATCCGGCATGACGTGTTCTTCTCGGAACGCTCGCTGATCGAGGGCAATGCGGATCGTGTCGCGGAGACCATCGATTTCCTGCGCGAGAAGGGCGACGTCTATGAGGGCCGGTTGCCGCCGCCGAAGGGCGCGCCGGTGGAGGACTACGAGGATCGCGAGCAGACTTTGTTCCGCGCCACGGCCTACGGCGACGATGTCGATCGTCCGCTGAAGAAGTCGGATGGCGGTTACACCTACTTCGCCTCGGATATTGCCTATCACAAGACCAAGTTCGACCGCGGCTTTCTCAACATGGTCGATGTCTGGGGCGCCGATCACGGCGGCTACATCAAGCGCGTGCAGGCCGCGATCAAGGCGGTGACG
>CAZOOO010000079.1:0-12877 GCA_964581435.1 uncultured Hyphomicrobiales bacterium
CAGCGAGGAACAGTTGCGCCGCGCGGTGCTGACGCTGTGGCAGACCGATCTCCTGCGGCGAACCAAGCTGACGGTGCTTGACGAAGTCGCTAACGGCCTGTCGTTCTACGATTATACGTTCCTGCGCGAGGTGCCGCGTCTGCACTGCACGCTGGAAGATCGCCTGCACGACCCCGACGACGGAGGCGCCGCGAACGAGATAGCGTCGTTCCTGCGGATCGGAAGCTGGATCGGCGGCGATCGCGACGGCAATCCGTTCGTGACGGCTGACGTCATGCGCGGCACTCTCCATCGGCAGGCCTCGCGTATATTGCGGCATTATCTTGACGAATTGCACGAACTCGGCCGCGAGCTGTCGCTGGCCGCGGATCTCACGGATGTCTCGCCGGAACTGCGCGCGCTGGCCGAGCGATCGGCCGACACATCGCCGCATCGCCGCGGCGAGCCCTACCGTCTCGCGGTATCAGGCATTTACGCGCGGCTTTCGGCTACGGCCTTGAAACTGAAAGCGGACACGCTGCGCCCGCCATACGGTGCGGCTCCGCCCTACGCGAGCGCCGCCGAATTCAGCGCCGATCTCGACGTTCTCCATCGCTCGCTGACCGAGAATAACTCGGAGGTGATCGCGCGCGGGCGACTGCGCTATTTGCGCCGCGCCGCCGACTGTTTCGGTTTTCATCTCGCCTGCCTCGACTTGCGCCAGAATTCCACCGTTCATGAGCGAACGGTCGCCGAACTGCTCGAGGCGGCCACGCCGGGCACGTCCTATCCGACCCTGGACGAGGAGGCCCGCATCGTGGTGCTGCTGCGGGAATTGCGCAGCGCGCGGCCGCTGATCTCGCCGTTCATCACATACAGCGGCGAGACGCTGGGAGAACTCGCGGTGTTCCACGCCGCGGCGGAGGCGCACGACATGTTGGGCCCCGATGCGATCCCGCAATGCATCGTCTCGATGACCGAAGGCGTTTCCGACCTGCTCGAGGTCGCGTTGCTGCTGAAGGAGGCCGACCTCGTCGACCCCACGGGGCACAGCGCCGTCAACATCGTGCCGTTGTTCGAGACCATCGAGGATTTGCAGGCCTGTGCCGGCATCATGGACCGGTTGCTGTCGCTGCCGGAATATCGAGCGCTGGTTGACAGCCGCGGAGGCTTGCAGGAGGTGATGCTCGGCTATTCCGACAGCAACAAGGACGGCGGCTTCGTCACCTCGGGTTGGGAGCTTTACAAGGCCGAGATCGGCCTGGTCGATGTGTTCGAGCGTCACGATGTGCGGCTGCGCCTGTTTCACGGCCGCGGCGGATCGGTCGGACGCGGCGGCGGGCCGAGCTACGATGCCATCCTCGCGCAACCCGGCGGCGCGGTGAACGGTCAGATCAGGATCACCGAACAGGGCGAAATCATCTCCAGCAAGTATTCCAACGCCGAGGTGGGCCGCAACAATCTGGAAATCCTCGCGGCCGCGACGCTGGAGGCCAGCCTGTTGCAGCCGCGGCAGAGCGCGCCGAGCCTTGAATACCTCGACGCGATGGAGTCGCTTTCATCGCGCGCCTACACGGCCTATCGCAACCTCGTCTACGAGACGCCGGGGTTCGAGGACTATTTCTGGGCCTCCACCGTCATCAACGAGATTTCCACGCTGAACATCGGCAGCCGGCCGGCGTCACGCAAGAAGACGCGCCGGATCGAGGACCTTCGAGCGATTCCGTGGGTATTCAGTTGGGCGCAATGTCGTGTGATGCTGCCGGGCTGGTACGGGTTCGGCAGCGCGGTGGAGTCGTGGATCGCGGATCATCCCGACAAGGGCATGGCGTTTCTGCAAGAGCTTTACGGAGAGTGGCCGTTCTTCCGCATGCTGCTCTCCAACATGGATATGGTGCTCGCGAAAAGTTCGATCGCGATCGCGTCGCGTTATGCCGATCTGGTGCCCGACGTGGAGCTTCGCGAGGCCATCTTCGGACGCATCCGGCGCGAATGGCACCTCACCATCGACACGCTGCTCGCCATCATGGGACAGGAGCGGTTGCTCGCCGGGAATCCGCTGCTCGAGCGCTCGATCCGCAACCGCTTCCCGTATCTCGACCCACTCAATCATGTTCAGGTCGAACTCTTGAAGGATCATCGCGCGCAGTGCGGGGATGAGCAGGTGCTGCGGGGCATCCAGATCACCATCAACGGAATTTCCGCGGGTCTGCGCAACAGCGGCTGAAATACCGTCTATCTGTCCGCCCGCGGGGGTCGCCATGCCAGATTACCCGACCTTGGCCACGCTGAGCGCCGATCTCGCGGCGGGCCGCATCACGGCGCGCCAACTCGTCGAGAACTGCCTTGCGAAAATCGCGGATCAGGCGGGCGAGGGCGCGCGCGCGTTCATCCATGTCGATGCGGACGGCGCGATCGCCGCCGCCGCGGCCATGGATAAGCTGCGCGAGGTCAACGCCGCGCCGTCGCCATATGCCGGTATACCGGTTTCGATCAAGGATCTGTTCGACATCAAGGGACAGGTCTCGCGCGCCGGCTCGCGCGCGCTCGACGATGCGCCCCCGGCAGCGAAGGACGCTCCGGTCGTGGCGCGTCTGCGCCGGGCCGGCTTCGTGGTGATCGGGCGCACCAACATGACCGAATTCGCCTATTCGGGTCTGGGCATCAATCCACACTACGGCACGCCGAAAAACCCTTGGCGGCGCGATGTCGGCCATGTGCCGGGCGGATCGTCGTCGGGTGCGGCGGTCTCGATCACGGATGGCATGGCGCACGGCGCGCTCGGCACCGACACCGGCGGATCGTGCCGGATTCCGGCGGCCTATTGCGGCATCGTCGGCTACAAGCCGACCGCGCGCCGCATTCCGCTCGATGGCGGTATCCCGCTGTCTGTCACGCTGGACAGCTACGGCCCGATCGCGCGCTCGGTCGGCTGCTGCGCCGTGCTGGACGCGGTTCTGGCGGACGAACCGATCGCGCCGGTCGCTCCGCGCCCGGTGAGAGGGCTGCGGCTTGCGGCGCCGACCACGGTGATGCTGGACAATCTCGATTCCGTCGTTGCGCGAGCCTTCGATCGCGCGCTGGACCGGCTGATCGATGCCGGCGCCCTGATCGATCGCATCGCCGTTCCCGAGTTCGACGAGGTTGCGGCGCTGAACGTCGGCGGCGGATTCTCGGCGGCGGAAAGCTGGGCCTGGCACCGCGCGCTGATCACTGAAAGGGCCGGGCTCTATGATCCGCGCGTTCTCAGCCGAATTCGGCGCGGCGAAAGCCTCAGCGCCGCGGACTATGTTGATCTGCTCTCTATTCGCCGCGCGATTATCGCGAGTTTCGGGCGACGCGTTGCGTCATATGACGGGCTGATTTCGCCGACCGTGGCCATCACGCCGCCGGCGATGGCTGATCTCGCCCATGACGCGGCCTACACGGAAGCCAACATGCTTTCGCTGCGCAACTGCTCGCTGATCAACATCCTTGACGGTTGCGCGATTTCGTTGCCTTGTCATCGCGAGGGCGAGCCGCCGGTCGGCTTGATGCTCGCCGGGACGGGCGGCGCGGATCGCCGGATTTTCGAACTCGGGGCAGCGATCGAACCGATCGTTCGCGCCTAAATCCATGTCGTTGGAGGCGTCTTTCAGCTTTGCCACATTGTTGAAAGATTTGTTGCGCACTTTTCCAGGGCATCTGGCATGATTGGAACTATCGTCGGTGCGAGAGCGTTAGCAACGGTTTTCGTTTGACGTGCTTCTGCGCGACGGGGAAAGTTTGATGAGGGGCGTGGGTCAGTACGGCGTTCGGCGTATTCTTTGCGTCTTCCCCCGCTACACGTCGTCGTTCGGCACGTTCGAACACGCCTATCCGCTGACCGGCGGTGTACAAGCCTTCATGCCGCCGCAGGGACTTCTGCTGATCGCGGCCTATCTTCCAGCCGATTGGAAGGTTCGTTTCATCGACGAGAACATTCGCTTCGCCACAGACGAGGACTTCGAATGGGCCGAAGCCGTATTCGTTAGCGGCATGCACATCCAGCGCCAGCAGATGAACGATATCTGCCGCCGCGCCCACGCCTTCAATCTTTCCGTCGCGCTCGGCGGGCCATCGGTCAGCGCCTGTCCGGATTACTATCCGTCCTTCGATTACCTTCACGTCGGTGAACTCGGCGACGCCACGGACGAACTGATCGAACGGCTGGCGCGCGATCCGGCGCGGCCCGCCGCTCAGGTCGTCCTCAAAACCGCCGACCGGCTGGACATGGACAAGTTTCCCATTCCCGCTTACGAGCTGGCCGACATCAAGCATTATTTCCTGGGCAGCATCCAGTATTCCAGCGGCTGCCCTTATCAATGCGAGTTCTGCGACATTCCGGGCCTGTATGGCCGTAATCCGCGTCTCAAGCGTCCCGAACAGGTCACGCGGGAGCTCGACAAGCTGCTGGAATGCGGCATCAGCGGGTCGGTTTATTTCGTCGACGACAATTTCATCGGCAACCGGAAGGCCGCGCTGGATCTTTTGCCGCACCTGATCGAATGGCAAAAGAAGACCGGCTACGTGCTGCGCTTCTCCTGCGAGGCGACGCTGAACATCGCCAAGCGTCCGGAGATCCTGTCGCAAATGCGCGAAGCCTTCTTCGCCACGATCTTCTGCGGCATCGAGACGCCGGATCCGGTCGCGCTGAAGGCGATGCACAAGGATCACAACATGATGGTTCCCATCATGGACGCGATCAAGACGCTGAACGATTACGGCATGGAGGTGGTTTCCGGAATCATTCTCGGACTCGATACCGACAAGCCCGAAACCGGCCAGCATTTGCTGGAGTTCATCGATCACTCCCGGATCCCGCTTTTGACCATCAATCTCCTGCAAGCGCTGCCGAAGACGCCGCTGTGGGACCGTTTGAAGCGCGAGAATCGCCTGATCGAGGACGATGGCCGCGACTCCAATGTCGATTTCCGTCTGCCTTACGAACACGTCGTGGCGACCTGGCGCGATTGCATGGGCCGTGCGTACGAGCCTGAAAAACTTCTGGAGCGCTACGAGTACCAGATCCGCGAAACCTATCCGAAGCGAATCCAGCCGCGCACGCCGCAGCAGAGGTCATGGCGGAATATCAAGCTCGGCCTGACCATGCTTCGCAACATTTTCTGGAAGGTCGGCGTGCGCGGCGACTACCGGCGTGTGTTCTGGAAATTCGCGTTGCGCAGGCTCGCTCGGGGCGAGATCGAATATCTCATCAGCTCGGTCCTGGTTGCCCATCACCTGATTATGTTCGCGCGCTCGGCATCCGGCGGCAAAGCCAACGCCTCCTATTATTCGTTGAAACTTCGGGACGCCGCCGTTCCCGCGGAGTAAGCGACCGCGGTTGTGTCGAATCGTCACGCTGACGGATCGACCGTTCGGCCAGTCACACTGATTTGATAGAACCGCAGGGCTTCCCGGTGCGAAGGTCGGAGGCGATGGCCGCGGTGCTCGGGTCAAAGGCGCGCCGAGCCGAAATCATTTCGCCGTGAGCGGTGCGGATGGGAGCATAATCAGCCCTTGCTTGTAGTCTATCCGGGAAACGGCTAAACGTTGCGCCCGAAAATCGATGCATGCTGTCAGGATCGAGCAGATCGGCCGTGGTTTCCGGGCCGCCCCGACGTTTCTGGAAATTTGCTAGACGATGGGTTCACGACAGAACGGACAGCGCATGCATGAGCGAAATCCCGATGCTGCCGATCTGACCAAGCCGGCCAAACGGTCGCTCAGCATCGCGTTCGGATTCGAGCGTGTCGGGCTGATCGCGATGCGCGCGCCGATCCTGTCCTGCATCATTCTGCTGGCCATGGTCGTCGGCGCGGTGTTCGGGATCCAGCGCATCAAGATTGACGATTCGCTCAGCCAGTTGTTCCGCTCCGATACCAAGGAGTATCGCCAGTACGAGGAAGTGACCAAGCGATTTCCGTCGACCGAATTCGATGTGCTGGTCGTGGTCGAGGGCAAGACGCTGCTCGAACGCGACAACCTCGAAAAGCTGCGGGATCTGGTCACGGATCTGCAACTGGTGGACGGCGTGCGCGGCCTGATCTCGTTGTTCTCGGCGCGTCAGGCGCCCGAGCCCGGCAAGCTGCCTGCGGCGCTGTTTCCGCCCGAACTGCCGCAAGGCGCCGAATACGACAAGTTCATCGAGACCGTGAAGTCCAACGAGATCATTCGTGGCAAGCTGTTGTCGGAAGATGGCACGCTGGCGCTGGTCGTGCTGTCGCTGCAGCCGTCGATCGTCGGCGACAGCAAGTTGAAAGCGACCGTCGGCCAGATCCGCCAGGTCATGAACGACGACCTTGCCGGCACCGGACTCATCAATGAATTGTCCGGCGTGCCGGTGATGCAACTCGAAATCCGCAACGCGGTGGAGCGTGACGGGATCATCTACAACGTCGCCGGTATTCTGGCCGGCTGTCTGATCGCGATCGTGTTCTTCCGCAAGGTATCCTTCATGGTCGTTGCGGCTTTTCCGCCGCTGCTTGCCATCCTGCTGTCATTGGGCGTGCTGGGCTGGGCGAATTTCAGCCTCAACATGTTTCTCAATGTGATGACCCCGCTCATCATGGTCATCAGTTTTTCCGATTCGATGCAGTTGACCTTTGCGGCGCGCGACCGCCTGATCGCCGGCGAGGACAAGTATTCCGCCTTCCGCAATGCGGTTCTCGTGGTCGGGCCGGCTTGTGTGCTGACCCACGCCACCGCTGGAATTTCCTTCGTTGCGCTACAGTTCTCCAACTCGGATCTGATTCGCAGCTTCGGCGAGGCTGGCCTGCTGGCGACGATCATCGCGCTGCTCGCGGTGCTGTCGCTGGTTCCCGTGTTCGGGGTGCTGCTGGTGCGCGACGAACGGCGTTTCGCGGAAAAGCTCAGAACAGCGGATTGGGGCGTGCAGGCGCTGCGCCGCTTCTGCGCCTGGATCGCGGAACGGATGGTGGGGCATCCCGGCTTCTTCAGCCTGCTGGCCCTGGTGGTGGTCGGAGGATTGGCGGTGGCCTACGCCAACCTGGAGCCGCGTTACCGGCTCGCCGATCAGGTTCCGGACAAGCAGCAGGCGGTGGCGGCGAGCGGCCGTCTCGACGCAAAACTCACCGGCGCCAACCCGATCGACGTCCTGATCGAATTCCCCAAGGGCGAGACGCTGTATTCGCCGCAGACGCTTGCCGTTATCGCCGAGGTTCACAAGCTCGTGGAGGAACAGGCCGGCGTCGGCAACGTCTGGTCGCTCGAAACCTTGCGGCGCTGGCTTGCCGAAAAAGCCCACACCGACGACGTCGCGACGCTCAAGGAATATGTCAGCGTCATTCCCGAGCATCTGGTTCGCCGCTTTATCTCTGAAGATCAGACGGCGGTGGTGGTGTCGGGCCGCGTGCCCGACCGCGATTCGAGCCAGATTCTGCCGGTGGTTGAAAAGCTGGACCACGCCATGGATGCGGTCCGGACGGCGCATCCCGGTTATGAAATCGCCGTCACCGGCCTGTCGGCCATCGCCGCGCGCAACAGCGCCAGCATGATCGAGAAACTCAATCACGGTCTGACGATCGAATTCGCGCTGGTCGCCGTGTTCATCGGGCTCGCGTTCCGCTCGGTGGTCGTGATGTTCGCCTGCATCCTGCCGGGGATTTTCCCGGTCGTGCTGTCGGGGACGGTGCTGTGGGCGCTCGGGGAGGGCTTGCAGTTCGCGAGCGTGGTGGCGCTCACGGTTTCGTTCGGCTTGGGACTCAGTGCGACCATCCACTTCCTTAACCGCCTGCGATCCGAGAGCCGGCCGGGCGTCAGTGCGGGCGAGGCGGTCGAGCGCGCGACCGTGCTGATGGGGCCGGCGCTGATCCTCACCACCGTGGTGCTGGCCTGCGGTCTGGTGGTGACGGTGTTTTCGGATCTGCCGTCGCTGCGCCTGTTCGGCTGGCTCAGCGCCTTCGCCATGGTCGCCGCTTTGGTGGCGGACTTCCTGATCCTTCGCCCGACGGCGATGTGGCTGATTACCTTTGCGGAACGTTTGCGCCGCAACGGCCAGGCGAAGCCGGCGAAATAACAGGGAGCGCCGGATCATGGCGTTTTCGAGCGAAGCGGAAGCCGGTTCGCATGAAGAAAACGCGTCAAAACAAAAATCTGGAGCTTCCCTTCTGATTCAATCAGAAACGAAAATGCTCCAGAGCATGGTCCCGATCCGAAGGCCGCGCCGGCGGCAATCGTATTTGCGTGGCGTCAGCCACGCACCATGGTGATGGAGACGTTCCTGATTTCGCCTTTCGAGGTGATCCAGACCGATTGCCTGTTGCCGCGGGTGCGCAACGTCAAGTTGGCGGCAAAGCCCGCCGCTTCCACGGACACTTCGATCTCACCACCACCGGCTCGGCCGCGCACGGAGCCGAAGAGATTACGGCTGGCTTCGCTCCAGTTCCCGGTAATTTCACGGCCATTGCTGACCACGTCGCTGGAGAGATCGAACTTATAGCTGTCGCTCGCGCAACGCAGGCTCTGTTTCAAAGCCGCGCCTGTGCGGTCCACCCTGTAGGACGCCTTGCAGCGAATGTTTTCTTTTGATCCGTCGGACAGCGTCACCGTGCCTTTGCCGGACCAGTTTCCCGTGAAGCCCGCAAACGGAGCAGACTGGGCGAAGCCGGCCGGGGCGGACAATGTGATGCCTGCGACAATGCCGATTGCAATAGCCGTCCTTCGAATCAGCCTGGTGGCAAACAGCTTCATGTCCGGTTTTCCTATCAACAGGTACTTTGACTATGCCTCATGTGGCGCATCAGGTTCTTGGTCTTACCGTGCCTCACGAGGTTCAATCGTCAGAGTATAACCGACGTCGCCGCGACGTAGCCGCCATGATCAGATTTGAGCCGCCAAGCCAGACTGAACCGATGGCGCTTGACTGACCATCGGCACACTTGCCACGTGAACGTGGCCGGGTCGCCTTGGTACTTTAATCGATTATTTCAGGCGTGTTAAAGATTATTATTTGGAAAACTGTTTGGCTGCAGGCGGTAACCCGCCGGCCGCCGCAAATTTGGCCGCATTCGCAGCGCTTTTGGCGTTCGCCGATATACCGGAGGGATGTGCTTAGGAATGGCTCAGGTTGATCATGACCGCGGTCTGCCGCAGCGGACAGGCTCGGCGGCGCCGGCACGTCTGAGTTCTCTTGCGGGTGTGTCCTCTTGCCAAGGTATTCCTTTGCGAACTCTTTCGGTATGGTATTGATAAAGAGTTCGTGACGATCGCCCTCCAAAGTTTTGAAGGCCTGCCATCCGGTTTACTCCGCGTTGTGCAGGATTGAATTCTCCCCTCGTTGCAATGAAGGATTATGATGCCCAAGATTTTACTTTCGTTCGCCCTTCTTTTATCACTCGGCTCGACCGTAGCGATGGCGCAGGCTCAAAGGCAGGCCCAAGGGCAGCCGCACGGCGGGACTGAAGCGGAACAGCGCGCTTGCGCGCGAGACGTCAGCCGTTTTTGCCGCGCGGTGATGGACCAGGGTGATTTGACAATTCTTGCATGCCTGCAACAGTACCGCCCGAAAATTTCAAAGCCGTGCAATCAGGTTCTGCTGAGCCACGGCCAATAAAACAGACAAGCCCGCTTTATTTGTTCCGTTTTGTCGCAGCGCCAGGCGATGGGGCTGAAAAGCGAAAGATAGCATTGGTTTAGCCCGCAGTTTCCCCTATATGGAACGCGGGCTACTCTGCCTGTCGGGTTCGGAACCGGCGGGAGGCCCGATTGCGATTCAGTCAACGTAACCGGTCCTGATGCCTGCCGCGAACCAGCTACGATCCGGAAAGACCTACCGCGACGAAAATTTCCCCGTCGCGTCGTGGATTATCCACCCGCGTCATCGCGCGTTGATTCTCGCGTTCTATAATTTCGTCCGGACGGCGGACGACATCGCCGACCACGCCGAGCTCGGCGAAACGGATAAGCTCGCCTGGCTCGATCTGTTCGAGTGTGAACTCCTGGGGCAGGGGGATAGCCAGCCCGAAGCCGTCAATCTTCGCGAGGCGCTGGCGCAACGGTCGATGCCGCCGCGCCATGCCGTCGACGTGCTGAAGGCGTTCCGGATGGACGTCACCAAGCTGCGCTACGAAACCTGGGACGACGTGATCGACTATTGCCGCTATTCGGCGATGCCGGTCGGACGTTTCATGCTCGACGTGCACGGCGAGAGCAAAGCGACCTGGAGCGCGTCGGACGCGCTGTGCGCCGGCCTGCAAATCAACAACCATCTTCAGGATTGCGCCAAGGACTACAGAAACCTCAACCGCGTTTATCTGCCGCGCGATGCGCTTGCCGCATCGGGCGTCTCGGTGGAGATGCTCGGGGAGGGCAAGTCCCCGCCGCCGCTTCTGCAATGCCTGCACGCGCTCGCCGGACGAACCGAAGCATTGCTCAACGAGGGCCGGCCGCTCGCGGGCGAGATCAGGGATACGCGGCTGGGCCTCGAAGTCGGCGTGATCCAGATGTTCGCCGACAAGATCGTCGCATTGCTGAAGGCACGCGATCCCTTGAGCGAGACGGTTCATCTCAAGCCGCTGCAACTTCTCGGTTACAGCGTCGCCGGCATTACCACGGAAATGCTCCGCCGCCTGGTGCGGCGGCGGCCGGTGTCGAATTCGGCGGCCGGCGCATGACGATCGCGACGACAGCCGACGCGAGTTCGGGAGAGACCGCGTCCAACAGCTCGTTCTACGCGGCGATGCGTATCCTGCCGCGTCCGCAGCGCGAGGCGATGTTCCAGATCTACACGTTTTGCCGCTATGTGGACGACATTGCGGATTCGGACAGTCCGCGGTTCGAACGACGGGCCGCGCTTCAGCAGTGGCGCGACGATATCGACGCGCTCTATCAGGGGCGGGCGCCGGAACGGTTGCGCGATTACGTCGCCTCCGTCAGCGCATTCGGGCTGCGGCGCGAGGATTTCCTCGCCGTCATCGACGGCATGGAAATGGACGTGCTGGCGGATATTCGCGCGCCCGAGGAGTCCACCCTCGATCTGTATTGCGATCGCGTCGCGAGCGCCGTCGGACGGCTGTCGGTGCGGGTGTTCGGCTTGCCTGAGCAGGACGGTATCCTGCTCAGTCACCATCTTGGGCGAGCCTTGCAGTTAACGAACATCCTGCGCGACCTCGACGAGGACGCCGCGATCGGCCGGCTGTACCTGCCGCGCGAGGGCCTGCTCCGCGCCGGCATTGACGGCGCCGCTCCGGCCGCGGTGATATCGAGCCCGGCGCTCCCTGAGGTCTGTGCCCGGCTCATGGCGCGGGCGCGTACGCATTTCGCCGAATCGGACCAGATCATGAATCGCAACGCGCGCCGTGCCGTGCGCGCGCCGCGCATCATGTCGAAATACTATCACGCGATACTGGATTTGCTGGAGGAACGCGGCTTTCAGCCGCCGCGCTCGCCCGTCCGCGTGAGCCATGCGGCGAAGATCGCCATCGTTCTGCGCCACGCGTTGATCTGATGCGAGGGACCGTTCATATCGCCGGCGGCGGCATTTCCGGGCTTGCGGCGGGCGTACGCCTGGCCGACGCCGGCTATCTGGTTCGCGTGCACGAGGCCGCGCAACAGGTGGGCGGCCGTTGCCGTTCCTATTTCGACGGCGCGACCAATCTCACGATCGATAACGGCAACCATCTGGTGCTCTCCGGCAACCACAATGTGCTGGCTTATGCACGCAAGATCGGCTCCGAAGCCGGCTTGCAGGGGCCGCCGGAGGCTGAATTCCAGTTTATCGATCTTGCCGCCGATAAACGCTGGACCCTGCGGATCAACGACGGGCGCGTTCCGTTCTGGGTGTTCGACCGCACCCGCCGGGTGCCGGACACGTCACCCGGCGATTACTTCGCGCTCGCGCCGCTGATCTGGGCGAGCGCCGGCACGCGGGTCGGTGACGCTATCAAGTGCGAGGGTGTGCTTTACAAGCGGCTGGTGCTGCCGCTTCTGCTTGCGGCGCTGAACATCGATCCGCCCGACGGATCGGCCGGCCTTGCCGGTGCGATCATTCGCGAGACGCTGCTGGCGGGCGGTCAGGCGTGCCGCCCGTTGATCGCGCGCGACGGGCTGAGCTCGGTGCTGATCGAGCCGGCGATCGATTACATTCGCGCCAGGGGCGGCAGCGTTGATGTCGGCCACGAGGTGCGGCGCCTCACGATGGCGAATGGCGGGATCACGGAACTCGCGCTCGGCGATCAGACCATCGAGCTCGGCCCCGAAGATGCCGTCGTGATGGCGGTTCCGCCGCGCTCCGCCGCCACGCTGCTGCCCGGCCTGACCGTGCCGACCAGGTTCCGCGCCATCGTCAACGCGCATTTCCGTTTCGTTCCGCCGCCCCATCATCCGCAAATGATCGGCGTCGTGAACGGCCTGATCGAATGGCTGTTCGCCTTCCCGGACCGGTTTTCCATCACCATCAGCGGCGGCGACCGGCTGGTGGACATGCCGCGCGAGGAACTGGCGCGGGCGATCTGGAAGGACATCTGCGTGGTCGCGGGTATCGAAGCCGAGATGCCGGCCTGGCAGATCGTGCGCGAGCGCCGCGCCACATTCGAAGCCTCGCCCGAGCAGGCAGCCCTGCGTCCGGGAGCGTTGACGGCGTGGAAAAACCTGTTCCTTGCCGGCGACTGGACTGATACGGGGTTGCCGGCAACCATCGAGGGATCGGTACGCTCCGGAAACCGGGCCGCCGATCTCGTCCTGAAAACCCGCTCGATCTGAGACGTCAGTCGCCATGAGTTCCGTGAACGCCACAGCCGCGCCGATCGACGACGACGTTCTCGAGAACCGCATCGGCGCCGCGACGCGTGGACTTCTCAATCTCAAGCAGTCGGACGGTCATTTTGTGTTCGAGCTCGAGGCCGACGCGACCATCCCGTCC
>CAZOOO010000080.1:0-12862 GCA_964581435.1 uncultured Hyphomicrobiales bacterium
CTGTGCGAGATCGGCGGCACGGTGGGCGACATCGAGGGGCTGCCGTTCTTCGAGGCGATCCGCCAGCTCAAGAACGACCTGCCGCGCGGTGACGTCGTGTACATCCACCTCACGCTGCTGCCGTTCATCCCGAGCGCCGGCGAGCTGAAGACCAAGCCTACCCAGCATTCGGTAAAGGAACTGCGGTCGATCGGCATCCAGCCCGATATCCTGCTGTGCCGCACCGACCGGGAAATCCCGAAGGAGGAGCGCCGCAAGCTCGGATTGTTCTGCAATGTCCGGGAAAGCGCCGTGATCGAGGCGCGCGACGCCGACAACATCTACGCCGTGCCGGAAGTCTATCATGCCGCGGGCCTCGACGACGAGGTCCTGGCGGCGTTCGGAATCGAGCCGGCCGTGCCTCCGGCGCTGCAAGGCTGGCATGAGATCAACGAGCGCATCCGCAATCCCGAAGGGGCGGTGACGATCGCGATCGTCGGCAAGTACACCGGCATGAAGGATGCTTACAAATCGCTGATCGAAGCGCTCTCCCACGGCGGTATCGCCAACAAAGTGAAGGTCAACCTCGACTGGATCGAGAGCGAGGTGTTCGAAAACGAGGATGCCGTACCGTTCCTCGAACATGTCGACGGCATTCTGGTGCCGGGCGGGTTCGGCCAGCGCGGCGCCGAAGGCAAGATCAGGGCGGCGCGGTTCGCCCGCGAGCGGCATGTGCCCTATTTCGGTATCTGCTTCGGAATGCAGATGGCCGTGATCGAGGCGGCGCGCAATCTGGTCGGAATCACCGACGCCAATTCCACCGAATTCGGCCCGACCAGGGAGCCGCTGGTCGGCCTGATGACGGAATGGCTTCGTGGCAACGAACTGGAGAAGCGCTCGAAAGCGGGCGACCTCGGCGGCACCATGCGGCTTGGGGCTTATCCGGCGACGCTCAAGAGTGGCAGCCGCGTCTCCGGAATCTACGGCGGAGCGCTCAAGATTTCCGAGCGGCACCGCCATCGCTACGAGGTCAACAACGCCTACAAGGACCGCCTGGAGCAGCACGGCCTGCGTTTCTCGGGCCTCTCGCCTGACGGAGTTCTGCCGGAGATCGTCGAATACGAGGACCATCCGTGGTTCATCGGGGTGCAATACCATCCCGAACTGAAATCGCGGCCGTTCGAGCCGCATCCGCTGTTCGCCTCGTTCATTCAGGCGGCGGTGGTGCAGAGCCGGCTGGTGTAGTTAGCGCTTGAGCGCGAATATTCGAAGTGTACACGCGGGTTGATCAGGCCGCTGTCGGCCTGCATGGTTGGCCAGCAAGGGAATTCATCTTGAATCAGTCCGTCTCCGCTGGGTCTGTCGTCGCCGTCGGCCCGGTCACTTTCGGTCAGGATCGGCCGCTGTCGATCATCGCCGGTCCGTGCCAGATGGAAAGCCGGGCCCATGCCCTCGAGGTCGCCGGCGCGCTGAGGGACATCGCCGCGCGGCTGGGCATCGGCCTCGTGTTCAAATCCTCGTTCGACAAGGCCAACCGCACCAGCGTCTCGGGCGCGCGGGGGATCGGGCTGAAAAAGGCGCTGCCGGTTTTCGCGGAGATCCGCGCCTCGCTCGGTCTGCCCGTGCTCACCGACGTACACGAGGCAGCGCAATGCCTCGAGGTCGCGCAGGCGGTGGATGTGTTGCAGATACCGGCGTTCCTGTGCCGGCAGACCGACCTGCTGCTGGCGGCGGCGGCGACCGGCAGGGTGGTCAACGTCAAGAAGGGGCAGTTTCTGGCGCCATGGGACATGGGGAACGTGGTCGCCAAGATCACCGGCGGCGGCAACCGCAACGTGCTGGTGACCGAGCGCGGCGCGTCGTTCGGCTACAATACGCTGGTCTCCGATATGCGCGCGCTGCCGATCCTTGCGCGCACCACCGGCGCGCCGGTTATTTTCGACGCGACCCATTCCGTGCAGCAGCCGGGCGGCAAGGGCACCTCAAGCGGCGGTGAACGCGAATTCGTGCCGGTGCTGGCGCGCGCGGCGGTCGCGGTCGGGGTCGCCGGTGTCTTCATCGAGACCCATCCCGATCCCGATCATGCGCCGTCGGACGGTCCCAACATGGTGCCGCTGCGCGAGTTCGAGGGCCTGGTGCGACGGCTGATGGCGTTCGATGCGCTGGCGAAGACGGCCGATCCGGCTCGCCCGGAATGACATCGGTGTCCCCGGCGGCGGTCGGGAAGCACAAATTGCCGCCGCTCCTGAATATCATCGCGCTGGCGACCTTCGCGGCGAGCCTGTCGACGCGCGCGATGGACCCGGTGCTGCCGCATGTCGCCGAGGATCTGTCGGTGACGGTCGCGACCGCCGCCGGCCTGTCGGCGGCCACTGCCTTCTCGTTTGCCGTCGTGCAGCCGCTGATCGGCGCGGCCGCCGATATCTTCGGCAAGGGGCGGCTGATGCTGATGTGCCTGGTGCTGCTCGGCATCGCCAACGTCGCCGGTGCGCTGTGTACGTCCTACGGCGCGCTATTCGTGACGCGCATCTTCGCAGGCGTCGCGTCGGGCGGCGTTTTTCCGGTCGCGCTCGGCATGGCGAGCGACCTCGTGCCGGTGCCGCAGCGCCAGGTGGCGATCGGCCGGACCATCGCGGGTACGATGGGAGGCAACCTGCTGGGCGCCTCGTTTTCCGGGGTGCTCGGCGATTTCGTCGGCTGGCGCGGCGTGCTTGTCGTGCTCGGCGCGCTGGTTCTTGCGGTCTCGATCGCCGTTGCGCTTGGATTTCACCGCCGCGACGCGATCGCGGCCTCGCGGCGGATGAAGTTGACCGACCTGCGGCATGGCTACCGAGAGATCTTCAGCAATTCCAACGCCAGGGTCTGCTACTCGGCCGTTTTCATCGAAGGCTGCTGCGTGCTCGGGCTGTTTCCCTACGTCGCGGCGTTTCTGTTCGAACTCGGCGAAACCCGGCTGTCGATCGCGGGTATCGTCATCGCCGGATTTGCCGTCGGCGGCCTGTTCTACACCATGACGGTGTCACGGTTCCTGGCGCTGCTCGGTGTCCGCGGTATGATGATCTCAGGCGCCATGCTGGTGGCGGCGCAGATCGTGGCGGTCGGCCTGGGCCCCGACTGGCGCATCCAGCTTCTCAGCTTCGTTGCGATGGGCTGGGGGTTCTACATGCTTCACGGCTGTCTCCAGGTGTTCGCCAGCCAGTTGTCCGAGCAGGCGCGGGCGACCGCGCTGTCGCTGCATTCGTTCTTCTTCTACATGGGGCAGACGGCGGGTCCGGTCGCCTATGGCGTGAGCCTTTCCTGGGCCGGGAAATTTCCCACGCTCGCCGCGAACGCCGTCGTCATCGCGATTCTCGGGCTGGTTTGCGCGCGGCTGCTGGTACGGAAGGCCCCCCGCGCGCGCTAACGGTCCTGGCCGGCGCTCAGCCCCGGCCCCGATAGGCCGCGACCTCCTGACCGGGAATCCAGACGCCCTTCGGCGCCGCTCCGGTCTGCCAGAACACGTCGATGGGAATGCCGCCGCGCGGAAACCAGTAGCCGCCGATGCGCAGCCATTTCGGTTTGACTTCGGCTGCGATGCGCTTGCCGATCGCCACCGTGCAGTCCTCGTGGAAGGCCCCGTGATTGCGAAAACTGGCCAGGTAGAGCTTGAGCGATTTCGATTCGAGCAGCCACGCTCCCGGCACATAGTCGATCACCAGATGCGCAAAATCCGGCTGGCCGGTGACCGGGCACAGCGCGGTGAACTCCGGCGCCGTGAACCGCGCGACATAGTTGCTGCCCCTCTGCGGATTGGGCACGCGGTCGAGTTTCGCCTTCTCGGGGGAATCAGGCCACGCCACGGCGCGGCCGAGTTGCAGGGCGGAGGATTTTGGCGAGAAGGGGGGCTTTCGTGGCATGATTATCTCCATCGGGCGCGATCGGCAAAAGCGGAGGCCGACTTTGCGTCCAATCGCGCCCTGAACTTATTCGAACGGCGCATGGTCTTTTCGCCAAACAGCTCACACTTTGGCGAGTCATGCGCTTCTGATTAGCCAATCGTAACGCATACGTCACGATTCACGGCCTTTCCCACGCCCAAGCATTGCTGTAGAAGCACCGCAAAATCCAGTGATTCAAGAGGTTCTTAATGACCGCCATCGTCGACATCATCGGCCGCGAAATTCTCGACAGCCGCGGCAATCCGACCGTTGAGGTCGATGTGGTGCTCGAAGACGGCGCGATGGGCCGGGCCGCGGTGCCGTCCGGCGCTTCGACCGGCGCTTACGAGGCGGTCGAACTGCGCGACGACGACAAGAGCCGCTATCACGGCAAGGGCGTACGGAAAGCGGTCGACGCCGTGAACGGCGAGATTTTCGATGCGATCGGAGGCATGGACGCCGAGCAGCAGGTGCAGATCGACGAGACGCTGATCGAGCTTGACGGTACCGCCAACAAAGGCCGGCTCGGCGCCAATGCGATTCTGGGCGTATCCCTGGCGCTCGCCAGGGCGGCGGCGGACTCGCTCGACATCCCGTTGTACCGCTACGTCGGCGGCGTCACGGCGCGGACGCTTCCGGTGCCGATGATGAATATCGTCAACGGCGGCGTGCATGCCGACAATCCGATCGACTTCCAGGAATTCATGATCATGCCGGTTGGCGTCCAGACGTTCTCGGACGCGCTGCGCTGCGGATCGGAAATCTTTCACACCCTGAGGTCCGAACTGAAGAAGGCCGGCCACAACACCAACGTCGGCGATGAGGGTGGTTTTGCACCGGACCTGCCGTCGGCCAATGCAGCGCTTGATTTCATCATGGGTGCGATCGTCAAGGCCGGCTACAGGCCGGGCGACGACGTGGCGCTGGCGCTCGATCCGGCTTCGACGGAATTCTTCAAGGACGGTAAGTACGTTTACGAAGGCGAGGGCAAGACCCGCTCGATCGAGGAGCAGGCAAAATATCTCGCCAAGCTGGCCTCGGACTATCCGATCGTCTCGATCGAGGACGGCATGGCCGAGGACGATTTCGAGGGCTGGAAACTCGTCACCGACATGATCGGCAAGACATGCCAGCTTGTCGGCGACGACCTGTTCGTCACCAACGTGACGCGGCTTGCCGATGGCATCCGGAACGGCCGCGCTAATTCCATCCTCATCAAGGTCAACCAGATCGGCACGCTGACCGAGACGCTTGCCGCCGTCGAGATGGCATACAAGGCCGGCTACACCGCCGTCATGTCGCATCGTTCGGGGGAGACCGAAGACTCCACCATCGCCGACCTCGCGGTTGCCACCAATTGCGGACAGATCAAGACCGGCTCGCTGTCGCGTTCGGACCGTGCCGCCAAGTACAATCAGTTGCTGCGCATCGAGCAGCAGCTTGGCGCTCAGGCGAAGTATGCGGGCCGCGCCGCGCTCAAGGCGCTGGCATAACGGGTCCGGCTGAGAGATTTTGTGTCCGGTTACTGCGCTGGGGCTTCGGATATCTGATCGTGCTTGGCGGGTCGCTTGACGCGAGGGGTGCCTCGTCCGACGGCCTGAAGCACGGCGGCGATCGCCTTGCGATGGAGGGCTTCAGCCTTGTCGACGTCAAAATGGCTATATTTGCCGCTTTCGTTGAGGTTAGACAGGCTACCGCGGAATTGCTTGCTTGCCTCGACCGGCTGCCCCCAGGCGGTGGGGACGTAGAAATTAATGATTCGTCGGACATTGGGCGGAACCCGTTCCGGCGCCGTCGGATCGAAATTCACGATCAGCGCCACGGGAATCCTGTTTTCGTTCAGCTTGCGGGCCAGGGAGATCGTCGTGTCCGCGCCGTAGGAATGGCCCATCAGAATGATCGGTTCACGGTTTCCGGCCCGAAAACTAGCGGTAATGCTGTCGGCGAGCGATGACCAAGAAGTATAGGACACGGCTTCGGCCTTTACGCCGGCTCTCTGGAGCTTCGCGGCCAGTTCGTCCATGCCGAGCGAAAATACGTTGAACAGGCCTCGCATAAGATAAACATGACCGGGCCTGTGTGGCGCCATCGTCTGTGCGATGGCCGAATTGGCCACGAATCCGCCAAGCGCGAACAGGATAAGACCTCCGATTCCGGCGCGTAGGCCGCGGCGAGCAGACGGAAGATCAGTCGGCATCAATGAGTTCCATTTGAATCGTTTGAAGACTCAATATTTCTCCTTCGCGTTCTCTCGTCAATTGTGTTGCTGGAAATCCTGTGTGTTGTGATTGAAACGTCACACATGGCATGTTTCGGGGGGAGTATTCGAGGCCGAAGTTGGGTATCGTGTTCGCGGCCGGAAAGAATCTGCGTCTTTTTGCGCGGCTTGAAAACATGACGACTACGGAAGTGGCGGGATGATCGCACGGCGACATGTCTTTCATATCGGCGGATACGATCCGATTTCGCCGGAGCAGCAACGTCGCCGCCAGGAGCGATCGCTGTCCGTGTTTCAGCGTACGTGGGGCGCGAGGGCCGGGATCGTGAGCGCGGTCGAGGCGAAGCCGATCAGCGCGACATGGGTCATCGAGGCGTCCGGGCCCAACTGGACCACGCGCACATCCTACGAAATGCTGCGATGGGACGACTTGATCGTTGAGGATCATGCGCGGGGCATGTGGTCGCGTCTCGGGCAGAGCCTGGTCACGCTGGTTGATTTCGTTGTGACCGGCACGCTGTTCCGCTTTATGTATGCGAACTGGAAATATGCCGGATTCTTTCTGTTTCCGTATCTGTACGTCGCAGTGTTCATCGGATGCGGCGCGGTGGTCGGGTACGGTATGGTCCGGCTCACGGGCGTGACCGGATTCCCGGCGGGGGTGCTCGGGGGGACGGCGACCGTAGGCGTCACGGCCGGCTTGCTGCGCCTGTTGGGCTGGCGTCGTCCGATCAACCATGTGTTCGACGACTGGATCTTTTCGCGCGAATTCGTATACGGCCGGCGGCCGCGGATGGATGCCCGGATCGACCGGTTCGCGGAGCGGATATTTGACCGGGTTCGCAACGCCGAGGTCGACGAGATCGTCATTGTCGGTCATTGCCTCGGCGCCGCGCTGGTCATGGATGCAGTCGCGCGCGCGCTCGAACGCGATCCTGAGCTTCCGCGGCGTGGCCCTTCGTTGTGTATCCTGACCGTGGGCGCCACCATTCCGAAATTCGCGCTGCATCCGCGCGGCGAGCGCATTCGTCAGGCCACGCAGGCCGTCGCCGGGGAATTCCGAATCCCGTGGATTGAGTACCACGCCCGCGACGACGCCATCAGCTTCTATCGCTTCGATCCGGTGACGTTGACGCGCGTCAGCCGCGAGCGCTCAGGCGGGCGTCCGACCATCCGGCGCGTGCAGTTGCACGACATGATGGACAAGGCCAGCTTCCGCCGTCACCGCTTCGACTTCATGCTGCTGCACTATAAGTTCTTGATGGGAAACAGCGTGCGCGCCAACTACGACCATTGCCTTATCGTTTGCGGTCCGCTGCCGTTCGACGAGATCACCGCGCCCCGCGGCGGTGTCGATCGGTTCGGAGAGGACGGCGCGCTCCTGAAAGGCGCGTCATCCGAGGTGACCGCGGTCGCGGCCAGGCCGGCGGATGCCGCCGCCGTCGGCGCTGCGTAAGCGCGGCGGCGGCTGATGTCCTCGATCGCTTTGGGACAGGCGATATGGCTTGTCGGCCTCATCGCCTGGTTCATCATCCGCTATCCCTACGCCCGGCGGGCGCGGGGCACCGCGACGTTGCGGCGCGACGGCGCCTGGCGCGAGCGCGTGCTTCTCGCAGCGGCTTTTGTCGGGCTGTTTGCCGTTCCGATGCTCAATCTCGCGACGGGATGGCCGCGCGCTTGCGCTTACGATCCGGGTTATGGTCTCGTCGTGCTCGGAAGCGTATTGTTCGCCTTCTCGCTCTGGCTGTTCCGCCGGTCGCACAAGGATCTCGGCAGGCAATGGTCGGCCTCGCTCGAGGTGCGCGAGGGGCATCGGGTCGTTCGCGCCGGTGTGTACCGGACGATTCGCCATCCGATGTATGCTTCGTTCTGGCTGTGGGCGATCGCGCAAGCCTGCCTGCTGCCGAACGTCGTCGCCGCCTTCAGCGGCATCGTCGCCGTGGCGGTGCTGTTCTTCGCGCGCGTGCGTTTCGAGGAGCAGATGATGATCGAGATGTTCGGGGAAGACTACCGCCGCTACATGCGGCAAACACACCGCATCATTCCCGGCGTGTATTGACCGGATGCCGCAATCCGGCCGGACGTGAGTGCCGCCCAACCATAGGATTTTTCCATGGCCTCCCAATTCGATACCGCCGTCATTGTCGGCAGCCTTCGCAAAGAGTCATTCTCGCTGAAAATCGCCAAGGCGTTGACGATGCTCGCGCCGCCTTCGCTTCAGCTTGACGTCGTCACGCTGAATGGATTGTCTTTCTACAATCAGGATCTGGAAGCGGCGCCGCCGGCCGACTGGGTGAGTTTTCGCGATCGCATCAGGAAGGCCGACGCTGTCCTGTTCGTGACGCCTGAATACAACCGGTCCGTTCCCGGCGTGTTGAAAAACGCCATCGACGTCGGATCTCGTCCCTATGGGCAGAGCGTTTTCAACGGCAAGCCCGGCGGGGTCATCAGCAATTCGCCGGGCGCCATCGGCGGGTTCGGCGCCAACCATCATCTGCGCCAGTCGCTGGTTTTTCTCAACGTTCTGGTTTTGCAGCAGCCGGAGGCTTATGTCGGCGGCATCGGCGATGCGTTCGACGAGAACGGCGAACTGGTCAAGGCTTCCTTGCGCGAGTTTCTCGAGGCCTACATCAAGGCCTTCGCCGCCTGGGTCGCGCAGCAGAAGAAATAGGAGCCTGCGCCGACCGGCTGTTAGCGAAGCTTTAACCGGGCCGCCGCATCGTCGGGCCCATGGTCTCGCGCTCACGACTTAAATCGGTGCTCACCGGTCTCGCCCTCTACACGATGGCGGCGATGATCGTCGGCTATTTCGGCGTCAACGCCTATACCGGCAAGTACGGGTTGAATGCGCGCCAGGAGCTCGATCAGGAGATTATCGCGCTGACTTCCGAACTGGCGCGGCTGAAGGCCGAGCGCGCGGAGGGCGAGAAGCGGGTTGCGCTCTTGCGCGCGAGTGGAATCGATCCTGATATGCTTGATGAGCGCGTCCGCTATCAGCTCCACTACGCGAATCCGCACGACCTGATCCACATCATCCGCCAGAACTAGAGCCTTTCCGCTTCTGATTGAATCAGAAGCGGGGCTCTATGATTTTGTTTTGACGCGTTTTCTTCACGCGAACCGGTATCCACTTCGCTCGAAAACGCTCTAGAGCGGGATGAGGAAAAGTGTGCAGCGGTTTTTCGCCCGCATCCCGCGTCTCAAAATATTGGAATCGATCACGTTCATGATCCTCGATCGATTCGATCCAGGATCATCGTGATCTAGGAACGCTGCCGCGCGCGCATTGCTTGCGGCGCGTCATCGCTTTTGACGAGGCTTTTGTCTAATTTCAAAAACCTATGATTTTCGGTCACGGAATTTCGCGGCTTATCGAATATCGGCGAGATCATGCGCTTTCAAGGTTGCCTGAGTTGGGCTAGAGAGGGTGATCCTTTCTCGCATCCGGAATTGCCATGGTTGCATCCAAAAAGAGCGTCGCGCAGGCGGCCGGTAAAGACTCGAAAAACCAGCTACCTCCCTCGTTCACACAGGAGCAGGATCTTCACGCGTTGCGCGAAATGCTGCTGATCCGCCGTTTCGAGGAAAAAGCAGGCCAGCTCTACGGAATGGGTGCGATCGGGGGCTTTTGTCATCTTTATATCGGCCAAGAGGCGATCGTCGTCGGAATGCAGATGGCGCTCGGGGAGGGCGATCAGGTCATCACCGGCTATCGCGATCATGGGCACATGCTGGCCTGCGGCATGGACGCCAAGGGCGTGATGGCCGAACTGACCGGGCGGCGCGGCGGCTATTCCAGGGGCAAGGGCGGCTCCATGCACATGTTCAGCAAGGAGAAGCACTTCTACGGCGGCCACGGCATCGTCGGCGCGCAGGTGTCGCTCGGAACCGGCCTTGCCTTCGCCAACCGCTACCGCGGCAACGACCGCGTCAGCCTTGCTTACTTCGGGGACGGGGCGGCCAATCAGGGCCAGGTCTATGAGAGCTTCAACATGGCGGAGCTGTGGAAGCTCCCGGTGGTCTACATCATCGAGAACAATCGCTACGCCATGGGCACGTCGGTGACCCGCTCGTCGGCGCAGACGGATTTCTCCAGACGCGGCGTGTCCTTCAACATTCCCGGCGAGCAGGTCGACGGCATGGACGTCCGCGCCGTGAAGGCGGCAGGCGACAAGGCTGTGAAATGGTGCCGCGAGGGCAACGGTCCCTACATCCTGGAAATGCAGACCTACCGCTATCGCGGTCACTCGATGTCGGATCCGGCGAAGTACCGCACCCGCGAGGAGGTCGACAAGGTCCGGCACGACCAGGATCCGATCGAACAGGTCCGCAACCGGCTGCTGGCTGCCAAAGTCCCCGAGGACGAGCTGAAGAAGATCGACGCCAAGGTGCGCGAGATCGTCAATATGGCCGCGGACTTCGCGCAGAACGACCCGGAGCCTGATGCGTCCGAACTTTACACCGATATCTACCGCTGAGCGCGCAAGCCTTTTTTCCGGAGCGATCATGCCAATCCAAGTTCTGATGCCCGCGCTTTCTCCGACGATGGAGAAAGGCAACCTCGCCAAGTGGCTGAAGAAGGAGGGCGAGGCGATAAGGTCCGGCGACGTCATCGCCGAGATCGAGACCGATAAGGCCACCATGGAGGTCGAGGCGACCGACGAGGGCACGCTCGGCAGGATTTTGATACCGGAGGGCACCGCCGACGTCGCGGTGAATACGCCGATCGCGACTATTCTTGCGGACGGCGAGAGTGCGACCGATCTGGCCAAAGCAGAAACCAAGGCAGGGCCGAAATCTTCCGGCGCGTCTTCAGTCGCCCCAGCTGCGGAGTCGCGCTCGCCGGTCGGCGAGGGCAAGCCGACGGCCGCTTCACCCCACCCCGGAGTTTCAGAGGATCCCGAAGTGCCGGAAGGCACCGAGATGGTGACCATGACCATCCGGGAGGCGCTGCGTGACGCCATGGCCGAGGAAATGCGTCGCGACGACAATGTCTTTCTGATGGGGGAGGAAGTCGCCGAGTATCAGGGCGCCTACAAGGTGTCGCAGGGCCTGTTGCAGGAATTCGGCGCGCGGCGGGTGATCGACACGCCCATCACCGAGCACGGTTTTACGGGCGTCGGCGTCGGCGCGGCGATGGCGGGCCTGAAGCCGATCGTCGAGTTCATGACGTTCAACTTCGCCATGCAGGCAATGGACCAGCTCATCAATTCGGCCGCCAAGACGCTTTACATGTCCGGCGGCCAGATGGGCTGTGGAATCGTGTTTCGCGGTCCCAACGGCGCTGCGGCGCGCGTCGCCGCGCAGCACAGCCAGGACTATTCGGCGTGGTACTCGCAGATCCCCGGCCTCAAGGTGATCGCGCCGTATTCAGCCGCCGACCACAAGGGGCTTTTGAAGGCCGCGATCCGCGATCCCAATCCGGTGATCTTTCTCGAGAATGAAATTCTGTATGGGCATACCGGTCCGGTGCCGAAACTCGACGACTATGTGCTGCCGATCGGCAAGGCGCGGATCGCGCGCGCCGGTCAGCACGTCACGCTGGTCTCGTGGTCGAACGGCATGACCTATGCGCTGAAGGCGGCGGATGAACTCGCCAAGGATGGCATCGAAGCCGAGGTCGTCGACCTGCGCACGCTGCGCCCGATGGATACCGAAACCATCGCGGCATCGGTGCGCAAGACCGGCCGCGCGGTGACCGTGGAAGAGGGCTGGCAGCAATCGGGCGTCGGCGCGGAGATCGTCGCGCGCATCATGGAACATGCCTTCGACTATCTCGACGCGCCGGTGATGCGCGTTTCGGGCAAGGACGTGCCGATGCCGTATGCTGCCAATCTCGAAAAGCTGGCGTTGCCGTCGGTGGCTGAAGTCGTCGCCGCGGCCAAGGCCGTCTGTTATCGGTAAGCGGGGCCAATCATGCCGATCAACATCCTGATGCCCGCGCTGTCGCCGACGATGGAAAAGGGCAACCTCGCCAGGTGGCTCAAGAAGGAGGGCGACGCGGTCAAGTCCGGCGACGTCATCGCCGAGATCGAGACCGACAAGGCGACCATGGAAGTCGAGGCGGTGGACGAGGGCACCATCGCGAAGATTCTGGTGCCGGAAGGCACGCAGGACGTGCCGGTCAACAACGTGATCGCGGTGCTCGCCGGCGACGGCGAGGACGTGAAGGCGGCGGCGGGCGGAGCCGCAGTAGAGCCGAAAGCCGACGCGAAATCAGAATCCAAGGCGGCGGTGAAAGCCGGTGGCGGCGAAGCGCCCCGTTCCCCGGATTCATCGTCCAGCGCGCCGGCGTCCGAGTCTGCATCGTCAGGATCGCAAGCGCCGCAGCCGGCCAACGGCCACGCCCGCATCTTCTCCTCGCCGCTGGCGCGGCGGCTGGCGAAGGAGGCGGGCATCGAACTGGTCCGCATCGAGGGCAGCGGCCCGCACGGCCGGATCGTCGCGCGTGACGTCGAGCAGGCGAAATCCGGCAATGGCCTGAAGGCTCCTGCCTCTGCGCCCGCTAGAGCACCGACGACCGCGCCGTCGATGTCGGACAAGCAGATCCTGTCGCTGTTCGAGGACGGCTCCTACGAACTCGTTCCGCATGACAACATGCGCCGCACCATCGCGCAGCGCCTGACCGCTTCGATCCAGACCATTCCGCATTTCTACCTGACGATGGACTGCGACATCGGCAGGCTGCTGTCCGCGCGCGAGGACATCAACGCGTCGGCGCCGAAGGACAAGGAGAAGAAGCCGCTCT
>CAZOOO010000081.1:0-12815 GCA_964581435.1 uncultured Hyphomicrobiales bacterium
CCAACGCCGCCGAGGACAAGAAGCGCCGCGAGGCCGTGGACGCCAAGAATCAGGCGGACGGCCTGGTGCATTCGACCGAGAAGGCTCTCGCCGAACACGGCTCGAAGATCGAGGACAGCGAACGCCGCGCGATCGAGGATGCCGTCAGCGATCTGAAGGAAGCGCTGAAAGGCGACGATGCCGAGGCGATCAAGGCCAAAACCAACACGTTGGCGCAGGCCTCCATGAAGCTCGGTGAGGCCATGTATAAACAGCAGGCGGAGTCCGATGCAGCCAAGGACGCCGCGAAGGACGATGTCGTCGATGCGGAGTTTACCGAGGTCGACGACGACAAGAAGTCCGCTTAAACGGCAGGGCTGACATGACCCCGACCCCGAACGAGTGCTCATTGCGTCTCGAAGGGTGGGGTCATGTTTGTTCAGGCGGGACCCTGCATCCGGCGACGAACCAATCTTTATGTGCGTCTTTCGGGATGAAGCGACGTTCGAGCGGAATGGATTGATGTCGACCAAGCGCTGTTACTACGAAACCCTCGAGGTCGATCGGAACGCGGACGACTCCAGGCTCAAGGCGGCCTTTCGCAAGCTGGCCATGAAATGGCATCCGGACAGAAATCCGGGGGATGCGACCAGCGAGATACGCTTCAAGGAAATCAACGAAGCCTATGAGGTCCTCAAGGACGGCAACAAGCGTGCGGCTTACGACCGCTTTGGCCATGCCGCGTTCGAGCACGGCGGCATGGGCGGCGGAGGTCCGGGGTTCGGGGCCGGCTTCGCTTCATCATTCTCCGACATCTTCGAGGACTTGTTCGGAATGGCCGGGCAGCGCGGCCGGGCCGGCGGTCGCGAACGGGGCGGAGATCTTCGATACAACCTGGAAATCACGCTCGAGGAGGCTTTTCAGGGTAAGACTGCCCAGGTCGAAATTCCGGTCTCGGTGACTTGCGAGTCCTGCTCGGGCACGGGCGCCAAGGCCGGGACCAAGCCGAAGAACTGTGCGATGTGCGGCGGCGCGGGCCGGATTCGCCAAGCCCAGGGCTTCTTCACGCTGGAGCGCACCTGTCCGGGCTGTCAGGGGCGAGGCCAGATGATCGAGGATCCCTGTCCGTCCTGCGGCGGGTCGGGCCGCGTCAACCGGGAACGCTCGCTTTCGGTCAATATTCCCGCCGGCGTCGAGGATGGCACGCGCATTCGCCTGGCCGGCGAGGGTGAGGCGGGAGTCCGCGGCGGCCCGCCCGGCGACCTCTACATTTTCCTTTCGCTGACTCCGCATGAGTTCTTCCAGCGCGACGGTGCCGATCTGCATTGCCGCGTTCCGATCTCGATGGTCACGGCCGCTCTTGGCGGAGAACTTGAGGTACCGACCATCGACAAGAGCAAGACCAAGGTGAGGGTGCCGTCGGGGACCCAGTCGGGCCGCCGTTTCCGCGTTGCAACAAAGGGGATGCCGGTGTTGCGCTCTCGTCAGACCGGCGACATGTATGTGCAGGTGGTGGTTGAAACGCCGCAAAATCTGACCAAGAGGCAACAGGATCTTTTGGCCGAGTTCGAAAAGCTGTCGTCGGGCGAAACTCAACCCGAGGCGGCGGGTTTCTTCACTAAGGTCAAGGACTTCTTTGGTACCCGCGCGACCCCGTAGTGATCGTTTTGCTTGACCGTGCCGATTGCCGGCTGTACCTGTGTATAACTTAAGTCCGACTTCCCGCCAGTATTGACCCACCTGGGTGCGAAATGTCTTTGCAATTGTCCGCGCGTGCGTCGAAGAAGCCCCTGCGTCTTGACGATGAGGTCCGCTTTCTCCGCTCGTGGATCGAAAAACCGCTCCATATGGGCGCGGTCATGCCGTCCGGACGTATTCTGGCACGCACGATGGCGCAGTATGTCGATGTCCGATCAACCGATCCGGTCATCGAACTGGGACCCGGGACCGGTGCGATCACCAACGCGCTGATCGAGCACGGCGTCGATCAGAAACGTCTCGTGCTGGTCGAATACGACCCTGGTTTTTGTGCGTTGCTTCGCGACCGGTATCCGCAGGCAACGGTCGTGCAGGGTGATGCTTATACGCTGCGGGATTCGCTGTGGAACGTGCTGAGTGCCCGGGCCTCGGCGATTGTCTCCGGCCTGCCGCTCGTCACCAAGCCGATGTTGACCCGGCTCAAGCTGATACGCGACGCCTTCGCGACGCTCGCCCCCGGCGCCCCGTTCGTGCAGTTCACCTATTCGGTCGTCCCTCCCATCCCCAAATCTCTGCCGGGTATTTCGACCGAGGCGTCCGAGCGGATCTGGATGAATCTTCCTCCCGCACGCGTCTGGGTGTATCGCAAGCGCTGATGAACCATAGCGTTTTCAAGCGAAGCATGTCCTCGGGCTTGAGCCCTAAGGATGGATGCCGGTTCGCGGATGGAAAACCCGTCAAAACAACGATATCGATTATAAATTTGCTGGAGCGGGATGAGGAAAAGTGTGCAGCGGTTTTCCGCCCGCATCCCGCTCTAAAATATTGGACGTGATCTAGTGTCCGTTCGAATCTGAAGTTCGCTCCTGAAGGCGCGGCCCGATGCGGCGAACTTCAGATTCAGGGCGCTGGCGCGGCGGCAGGTGTCCCTGCAATGCGATCGACAGGTCTGTTCGCACCGAAAATCCTCATCATTCCCGGCTCGCTTCGCGCCGGCTCGCAGAATGCAAGGCTCGCCGCCGTCGCAGCCGGTGAGTTCGTTCGAGCCGATGTCGAGGTCGCCCGGATTTCGCTTGGAGACTTTCCCCTGCCGATCTACGACGCTGATTTGCAGGCAAATTCCGGCGTACCCGCAAGCGCCGTCAACCTCAAGCAAATGATCGGGACGCATGATGGGATCCTGATCGTGACGCCCGAATACAACGCCTCACTGCCGCCATTGCTCAAGAATGCTATCGACTGGATATCGTGCGTCCAGAGTCCGCATGAGGCACGCGGACAGGTCTTCCATGATCGCGCGTTTGCGATCGCGTCGGCCTCTGCGGGCCGGTTTGGCGGCGCACGATGTCTGGCTCAGTTGCGCCTGATACTTACGGCGTGCGGCGCGATGGTGATTCCGAGTCAGCTCGCGTTGTCGTTCGCCGGCGACGCCTATGACGATATGGAACGGTTGAAGCGTTCGGCGGATGCCGATGCGCTGAAGAGGATGGTACGCCAGTTGATCGCGGTCGCCGGGAATATCCGGTGAGGCCGCGCTTGACTTGAGCGCTCTGCGCAGCAGATGCGGAACCTGATCGGTTGCCGCGCAACGCAGCCCTCGCTATACCGGCAGAACATTTGAGGACCCGGTTCGTGGCTGACATGCGTTTGATCGTTGCAGGAGCAGGTGGCCGGATGGGTCGCGCCCTGGTGCGCGCGATCGCGGAAACCGGCGACGCGGTGCTGGCCGGCGCGCTTGAGGCGCCGGGATCCGAACTGATCGGGAAGGACGCCGGCGTTCTGGCCGGTCTTCCCGCCAACGGAATCGAAGTGTCGGCGGATCTCTGGTCATTGTCGGCGAATGCTGACGGGATCCTGGATTTCACGGTTCCGGCCGCAACCATCGCGAATGTTGCCGTCGCCGCCGAGCGGGGCCTGGTCCATGTCATCGGCACCACGGGCCTTTCGGCGTCGGACATGGCGGTGATCCGGAGCGTGACCTCGCGCACGGCGGTCGTGCAGTCGGGCAATATGAGTCTGGGCGTCAACCTGCTCGCTGCGCTGGTGAAGCGGATGGCGCAATCGCTCGACGAAAGTTTCGATATTGAAATTCTCGAGATGCATCACAGGGCCAAGATCGATGCGCCCTCGGGTACTGCGTTGATGTTGGGACAGGCGGCGGCTGATGGCCGCAAGGTCGGTTTGGATCAGCGCGCGGTGCGCGGGCGCGACGGCCTTACAGATGCCCGAAAAGCGGGCGATATTGGTTTTGCCTCGCTCCGGGGAGGCACCGTATCCGGAGATCACAGCGTCATCTTCGCGGGTCCTTATGAGCGCATTACATTGTCGCATCACGCCGAAGACCGGATGATCTTCGCCCACGGCGCATTGAGGGCCGCGAAGTGGGCGCGCGGCAAGGCGCCCGGGCTCTATTCGATGGCCGATGTGCTCGGGCTGGGCGTTTAGAGCCTCCGCTTCTGATTCCATCGGAAGCGGGGCTCTCAGATTTTGATTTGACGCGTTTTCTTCACGCGAACCGGTATCCGCTTCGCTCGAAAACGCTATAGCATTGCGGCTTTAGAGTTTGAGAAACGGAACAGGCAGAATGAGCGAACGTCTTCTGGTGCTCGTGCGTCACGGCCAGAGCGAATGGAATCTGAAAAACCTGTTCACGGGCTGGAAAGATCCGGATCTGACGGAGCTTGGCGTGACTGAAGCGAAGGATGCAGGACGCAAGCTGAAGGCGCAGGGTTTTGTTTTCGACATTGCCTTTACCTCGACCTTGATCCGTGCGGAGCACACGCTCGATCTTGTGCTGAAGGAATTAGGCCAGACCGGAATTCCGGTCAGGAAAGATCAGGCGCTGAACGAACGGGACTATGGCGATCTTTCGGGGCTCAACAAGGACGAGGCCCGCAAGAAATGGGGCGACGAACAGGTGCTGATCTGGCGCCGGTCGTATGATGTGCCGCCGCCCGGCGGCGAAAGCCTCAAGGATACGCTGGCGCGCACCCTGCCGTACTTCGTGCAGGAAATCCTGCCGTGCGTCCTCCGTGGCGAATGCACGCTCGTGGCGGCGCACGGCAATTCGCTGCGCGCGCTTGTCATGGTGCTGGAAAAACTGTCGCCCGAACAGATTCTCGCGCGCGAACTTGCAACTGGCGCGCCCCTGATCTATCGGCTCAACGCCGATGCGACGGTGGCCTCGAAACTCGATCTTGCGGCCTGAAAGACTCATTCCAGGCCGATCTGCCCGGCTTCCCACCCCAGCATCGCCTGCTTGCGAGTGATTCCCCAGTGATACCCCGTCAGCGCGCCGCTTTTGCCGAGCACGCGATGGCAGGGCACGACGAACGACACCGGGTTCTTGCCGACGGCCGCGCCCACGGCGCGCGAGGCGTTCGGGCGATCGACATTGGCGGCGATGCTTGAATAGGTCGTGACCTTTCCCATGGGAATCCTGAGCAGGGTCTGCCAGACCCGGACCTCGAAATCCGTCCCGATCAGAACCACACGCAGCGGCTGGTCTGCTCGCCAAAGCCTCGTGTCGAACACGCGCTGCGCAAGCACGCCGGAGCGGCCGGCGTCCTCGATATAGGTTGCATTGGGCCACCGCCGCTTCATATCGGCGAGCGCGGCCTGCTCCTCGCCGGCGTCGGCGAATGCGAGCCCGGCGAGGCCGCGGTCGCTGGCGATCACGGTCGCGACGCCGAAGGGCGAGGGGTGAAAGCCGAAAGCGAGCTTCATGCCGGAGCCGCCATTCTTCCATTCGCCGGGTGACATCGCTTCATGCGTGACGAACAGGTCGTGCAGGCGCCCCGGACCCGAGAGGCCGGAATCGAGGGCTGCGTCGAGCACGCTGGCGGATTGGCGCAACAGCCTCTTGGCGTGGTCGAGCGTCAGCGCCTGCATGAACAATTTCGGGGTCAGCCCCGCCCAGCGCCGGAACAGATGATGCAGTTCGTCGGGCGTCACGCCGGCGGAGTCAGCCATCGCGGCGATGGCGGGCTGCGAGCGCCAGTTTTCCGAGATGAAGGCGATAGCTCGCCGCACCGCGTCGTAGTCGCGCAATGCGTCCGGCTGCGTCATGCACGAATCAGCCGGAGCAGGATTTTTCGCAAGCGTCATCATGGCCAGGATGTAGGACGTTCGCCGTCTGCCGGCCACCCGATTTCCGGCGACCCTTCAGGTCACCGGATTGTAGATCGGCCCGCGCTTTGCGAGCTGGAGCGCAGAGGATAACGCTTTGACGAAACTCAGCTTCTCGTCCGGGCCAAGAAAACTTGCGATCGAGATCCGGCGGCCGCGTGAAACCAGATAGAGCCGCTCGATGCCGTACTCCTCGTGGACTCTCTGGTCGAGATGCACCCAAAGCGGATTCGAAACCCACTCGACGATGTGGCCGCGGTGACTGGTGCGGCGCACCCGCAACTCGTAATGGGTGATGGAAATTTCCTCGGTGGCCCTGGCCTGCTGGAAATTGATCCGGAATGCCCAGTAGATCATAAGGACGTCGAGAGCGAAGAACAGGAACACCGGCCAGGCGCCCATCATCAGGAATATCATTCCCGCGACGAAACTCCCCACGGTCACAATCGTCATCAGCACAAGAAAGCCGGTTTGGGACAACGAGCGATGGGGCGTCAGCAGCGCTGAAAACAGCGTCTGTTCGGATAGCGTCGGACCGGCCGGGTTATGGTCTAATGTCATCGGAAATCCACTATACCACGATCATGTCTAAAAACATCCGCCGCACCTTTGCAAGGCTGAAACCCGCGGGCGCCGGGACCGACAAACCGCCTCGGAAAAGTCCTGCGGCGGATTCGCGGCAGCAAAAAACCGCTGCGGCGAAAGCGGCGTTTCCGCCACCCCTTAAGCCCTGGACGCCGGACGAAGTCCACGAAGCCTTCGCGCGCTTCCGCAAAGCCAATCCCGAGCCGAAAGGCGAACTCGAGCACCTCAACCCCTACACGCTGCTGGTCGCGGTGGTGCTGTCGGCTCAGGCGACCGACGCCGGCGTCAACAAGGCTACCCGCGCCTTGTTCGCCGTCGCCGATACGCCCGCCAGGATGCTGGCGCTCGGGGAGGAGAAGGTCCGCGACCATATCAAGACCATCGGGCTTTATCGCACCAAGGCGAGGAACATCATCGCGCTTTCGGAAAAGCTGCTGGCGGAGTTTGGCGGCGAGGTTCCGCGCAGCCGGGCGGGGATCGAATCGTTGCCGGGAGCGGGACGCAAGACCGCCAATGTCGTGCTCAACATGGCCTTCGGGGAGCGCACCATGGCGGTTGACACCCATGTTTTCCGCGTCGCCAACCGCACCGGCATGGCGCCCGGCAGGACGCCGCTCGAAGTCGAACTCGGACTTGAGCGCGTCATCCCCCATCCGTTCATGCTGCATGCGCACCATTGGCTGATCCTGCACGGACGCTACACCTGCCTGGCGCGGTCACCGCGCTGCGAAGTGTGCCTGATCAACGATCTATGCCGTTGGCCCGAAAAGACCACAGAGGGCGCGCGGTCATGATCGTCCGGTCCTGTTCGTACGCAGATACCTGCATCTGAAAAACGACGCACACCGCCTTAAGTTCCGCCGAATTCAAACCGCTATCGCTGCCCTTGCGGGGAATAAAAAAGGCCCCGGCGAAACCGGGGCCCTTTGATTGGCTGCAAGTAACGGTACTGGCGCTTACTTGGTGTCCGTACGCTGTTTCAACGCGGTGCCGAGGATGTCGCCCAGCGTCGCGCCTGAGTCGGATGAACCGTATTGTGCGATGGCTTCCTTCTCTTCGGCCACTTCGAGCGCCTTGATCGAGACCTGCACCTTGCGGGCCTTCTTGTCGAACTGGATGACGCGGGCATCGACCTTCTCGCCGACGGCGAAACGCTCGGTGCGCTGATCGTTGCGATCACGCGCCAATTCGGAGCGCTTGATGAAGGTCTGGAACTCGGTGCCGGAAATCTGCACCTCGATGCCGCCGTCCTTGACCTCGAGCACCTCGCAGGTCACGACCGCGCCCTTCTTGACGTCGCCCGGCTCGGCGAACGGGTCGCCCTCGAGCTGCTTGACGCCGAGCGAGATGCGCTCCTTCTCGACATCGACGTCGAGCACGACGGCCTTGACCATGTCGCCGCGCTTGAAGTTGTCGATGACCTGCTCGCCCGGCTGCTTCCAGTCGAGGTCGGAGAGGTGGACCATGCCGTCGACATCGCCCTCCAGGCCCAGGAACAGGCCGAACTCGGTCTTGTTCTTGACCTCGCCCTCCACGGTGGAGCCGACCGGGTGCTTCTCGACGAACGCTTCCCAGGGATTGCGCATGGTCTGCTTGAGGCCGAGCGAAATCCGTCGCTTGACGGAATCGACTTCCAGCACCTGCACCTCGACTTCCTGCGAGGTCGAGACGATCTTGCCCGGATGCATGTTCTTCTTGGTCCAGGACATTTCCGAGACGTGGATCAGACCCTCGATGCCCGGCTCCAGTTCCACGAAGGCGCCGTAATCGGTGATGTTGGTGACGCGGCCGGTGAAGCGGGAGTCCAGGGGATACTTCGCTTCGATGCCCTGCCAGGGATCGTCGAGCAGCTGCTTCATGCCGAGCGAGATGCGGTGGGTCTCGTGGTTGATCTTGATGATCTTGACCTTCACCGTCTGGCCGATGGTCAGCACCTCGGTCGGATGATTGACGCGGCGCCAGGCGATATCGGTGACGTGCAGGAGGCCGTCGATGCCGCCGAGATCAACGAATGCGCCGTAGTCGGTGATGTTCTTGACCACGCCGTCGATCACCTGACCCTCTTCGAGGTTCTGCACCAGTTCCTGGCGCTGCTCGGCGCGGGTTTCTTCGAGCACCGTGCGGCGGGAGACGACGATGTTGCCGCGGCGGCGATCCATCTTGAGGATCTGGAACGGCTGGGTGTTGTTCATCAGCGGACCGACGTCGCGGATCGGGCGGATGTCCACCTGCGAGCGCGGCAGGAAGGCGACCGCGCCGTCGAGATCGACGGTGAAGCCGCCCTTGACCTGATTGAAGATGACGCCGTGCACCTTCTCGTTGTTCTGGAACGCCTTTTCGAGCTTGCCCCAGCTTTCCTCGCGGCGCGCCTTGTCGCGCGACAGCACGGCCTCGCCGAGCGCGTTCTCGATGCGATCAAGGAACACCTCAACCTCGTCGCCGACCTTCAGCGTGCTCTCGCGACCGGGACCGGAGAATTCACGCAACGCCACGCGGCCTTCGGTCTTGAGGCCGACGTCGATGACGGCCATGTCCTTCTCGATCGCAACCACCTTGCCCTTGATGACGGAGCTTTCCTGCAGGCTGCCGCCGGCGAAGGACTCATCGAGCATCGCGGCGAAATCGTCACGGGACGGATTGAGGGTATCAGTCGAAGCCATTTGTTCTCCAATGCGGCTACCGGCCGTTGGGTTGACGGGGCGTGTCGCGCGGGAAGGGTCAGGGGTCCGCAGCCCTGACGACCGTCGTGCGGAACATGCAACGACGGGCCGGCAGAAACCTTCACGTTCGAGACGATGATTTGGTCCGGAGCCTGGTTACAAGCGATCGACCGCAGAACGATCAACATGGAGACTGAGCGGGACGTTCCTCCAATGGCGGCGGGAATTTGAAATTCCGGCCGGTCCGCTCGGACAGCCTCGACACTTCGACGATGGTCCGGACGCCGCGGATATACCGTCAAAGCCGCAAGCGAACAAGGCTTTTGTCTGCTTGCCTTACCCCCGCGGCCTGAACAGGAAATTATTGCAGTAGTCCGGATGGTCCCAGAATCGCGGACCCGACTGCTTCTGGTGAACCGCCGGATCAAATGCGGATACAGGATGCAGCGAGCCTCGCTTGAAGAAGAACCCGTCATAGCCGAGCCGATCGAGAAACCCGAAGACCTCCTCGACCGTCGCTTCCGCGAGGTGCCTCGGCTCACATTCGAAAACCAGCCAGGGCCGCGCTTCGGACAGAACACGCCGCGGGCCCTGGAAAATCGCCAGTTCCGCGCCCTCCGCGTCGATCTTGATCAACGAGACGCGCTGTCCCGGCCGCAAATAGTCGTCGAGCGCGACGACGGGAACCCGCAGCCGCGTGCCGCCGGTCGCGTGCGCGACCAGCGAGGCGCCGGGGGAGTCGACCGCAGGGATAACGAGGTCGAGCACGCCGCTGCCGGACCATAGCGCTTTCTGCTCAATGACGACGTTATGCCTTGGCGCGACCTCGCGCAGATAGGCGGCGAGGGAGGGCTGCGGCTCGAAGGCGAGGACAAGGCCGGAGCTTCCGACCCACCGTGACGGGGATTGTGCACTTTGCAAACCCTGCAGCTATCGAGCCAAGACACTAAATTTAGAAGTCTTACTGTGAATAGTGGGAATAATTCGGTTGTGTGTGGCCATAAGCGCACGGTTCTCGATTTGGATTCCCCGAGGAATCGCAGAAACTTGGCAAACCTTCTTAATGCTCTAAGCCGTTGATAATCCCCTCTTTCCACCATATTTAGTATTTGCTTCACAAGCCTGCACTAGTCCTTGACGCGCGCAAGAGAGTCGTCCTAGCTTTGACTCAGGTGGGCGCGAGTATGTTTTTGGGTCCGCCGGTCACTCCTGAAAGGTTCCAGAATTCACCTGCAAACCAACGGTTTGAGGGATGGGAAGCTTTTAAGTCGAGCCAAAAAAAGAACCGGACCTGTCGGGGCCCGGTTCCATTTCAACCGCAATGAACCTTGGCAGGTTTGCGGCAACGTCTCGCTAAGACGTGCACATTCGCGCACGGAGTCGTTTGCTGTCAACACCGCCAAGGTTCGATTCAAAAATTTAAGGAATCGAACCATGAAGACGACCAAACTAAAGCCCTACCACCTCTCTTTTGACGATGCAGTTCACGTCTGGCTGCGTCACTGGCAAGGCGAGTATCAGCACCGGATCGCGGCGTCATACGACGTGAACCCCGGCCGCGTGAATGATGTCCTTAAAGAGCGGAAGCACTTTGGCAGTCGCACGGAAGCGGCCAAGCGAATCTCTCCGTAAACAAGCGTAACTAACGTAGAGGGAAGTTCAGCCTAGCGGCTGGGCTTCCCCTTTGGCTTCGGCTTCTGCTTGGCAATCGTGCCGAGTTTTTCGTCGAAGCGCTTTTCGTCATCGTCCGTTTCGAGTTCACGGGCGGCTTGCTTAAATTTAGCGAGTTGCGTCTTATCCTTGTCGGTCATAGGTTTGAGACCTCTTATGCCAACTAGATTTGTATTTGCTGATGAGGCGGGTTGCTTCACTTTTAAGCGACGAGAAGGTGCAAGCAAATATTTTGTCCTCTGCACATTGACGACAGATGATTGCAGCCTTGCCAACGAATTGCTGCATATACGTCGCCTTCTGACAGCTAACAACGAACCAGACCGGGACAAGCTCCACGCCACGTCTGACCTTCAAGCAACCCGGGATGAGGTATTCGCGGCTCTAGGACGCCACGAATTCAGGATCGACGCTACTCTCCTCGAAAAATCGAAGGCCCAGCCGCAGGCCAGAACTAACGAACCAACTTTCTATCAGTATGCTTGGTATTACCATTTCAAACATGTAGCTCCGCGGATTATGAATGGTGCCGACAAGCTACTGATTACGGCGGCAGCGTTAGGGACTAAAAAGACCAAGGCCGCATTCAAGCAGAGTCTCAACAACACAATTCAACAGACTGTGCCGCGCGATAGATGGGAAGTGAGTTTCATTGATTCTGCTAAAGACCCACTTCTATGGGCGGCAGATTATTGCGCGTGGGCCATTCAACGGAAATGGGAAATGGCCGACACTCGTTCCCACGAACTAGTCAAAGCCAAGATCGCATCGGAGTTCGATCTCTGGGCGTCTGGGAATCAGCACTACTACTGAAAAAAGAACACGGCCCGCTAGTCTTAGCTATCCTCGTGAAAGCGAGGAGATGCCCGGGGGCACATTTGCTAAGTAAGGGCCGTGTCCAAACATATAACACCTGTCGGCCTGTAAAGGAATCCTTAAGGCGGAGATTTTTTTCGCCTTATTCTACAGGCATTTATGAGGCCCCCGATACGTTAGCCGCTTGCCTGCCACACCCTTTATGGCCCTGTCCGCCCTATCCTGATCGTCCACTCCGAGCGCAATGCGGTTGCTATACCGGAAGTCAAACTCCGCTAAATAACGGTGCAGATGCTTCTCGGAGCAGTGCTGATAGACGCCCTTCATGCCGCGCTTGAAGATGCTGTAATAGCCTTCAACCGTGTTGGTCGTGACGTTGCCGCGAACATATTCCTCTTCTTTGTGGTTCACGCTGTCGTGGCTGGCAAACTCTTTACCAACACTGATGTAGTGGCGAGCCTCATCGGTCATCAGACCACTTTCGCGGCGAATGTTGGCTCGCAGGAGCGGCACAATATCTGCAGCGCGCGTACCATCGACATGGAAGCTGCGGGCTATGCCGCCGCGCTCCACGAGCGTTAGCACCACGTTTTTGTGAGCCCAACCGCCTTTTCTATTCTTGGGCTGGCCAGCCAGACGGCCCGTGAAAGTTTCGTCCGCCTCGATGATTTTGCCTTCGCCGCCCATCGGTGCGAGATTGCCATCCCGCATCGCTTCACGAATGCGGTGCGCCAAAAACCACGCCGACTTGTACTGAATTTCAAGAATACGATGCAGTTGATGGGACGAAACGCCCTTCTTGCTCGAAACCATCAGGTGCACAGCCTGCAAGCACTTGTGCAGCGGGATATGCGCCGACTCGAAAACCGTACCGACACGCACCGTGAACTGTTTCCGGCAGCCATAGCACTTCCAGAGGCCCAAACGAGCCTTTCCGTTCTTACCCTTGACGCCTTCCAGCCTGCCCGCACGATCAACCTCACCGCATTTCGGGCAAATAACCCCATTGCCCCATAGCAATTTCTCTAGATGGCGGAAGGCAGCCGCCTCATCGTGGAAATACTTCTTGGAAAGGACGGACATCAGACAAACCCTATTAGTATCAATCGCTAGCTAAATATTACCATGATCTTTGGGTTTGTAAAGTATACAAACGCCACCGTGACAGCCAATAGACATAGCTGCCCTTGTGGGCGCCCACGTCGCACACGGTATCGCCAGGCCTGACATGGCCGCCGATGACCGAAAGCTCGGCGCGCTGATCCCGCCATCGTGCTT
>CAZOOO010000082.1:0-12522 GCA_964581435.1 uncultured Hyphomicrobiales bacterium
GCAGGCACCTTCGGCTGGCATACCATCGAGATCGGAACGTTCGGCATGCTGCTGGCGATAGCCGGCGCGTTCGGCGCGTGGATCGGCGGCAAGCTCGACGACCGGGTGGGGCCGAAGGTCGTCATCACCACCAGCATAACCGTTCTTTTGCTGTCGATCGTGGCGATCCTGATGGTCGAGAAGGATTCGATCCTGTTCGTGAAGGTTGCGCCGCCCGTTCCCGGCGGCGGATTGTTCGCGGCACCGGCGGAGAAAGCCTATCTCATTCTCGGATGCCTGATCGGCGGCGCCGGCGGTCCGTTGCAGGCGGCGTCGCGGACGCTGCTGATCCGGATGGCGCCGAAGGATCGCATCACCCAGTTTTTCGGATTGTTCGCGCTGACCGGAAAGGTGACGTCGTTTGTCGGTCCGCTGCTGATCGGCCTCATCACCGCCGTCACCGCAAGCCAGAAGGCGGGCATGGCGGTGCTGGTTCTGTTCTTCGTTGCCGGGCTTGCGCTGATGTCGCGCGTGCGGGAGTAGTCGCCGTCACGCGGCTCATGGCTTGGCGTCAGGAGCCGGCGTCGATGCGGCAACGGGCAAGCTCTCGTAGTAGGCGGCGACACTTTTGATCTGATCGTCGGTCAGCCTGTTCGCGACATCGGCCATCACCCCACCGGGATCGTTCTTGCGATCGCCGGCTTTCCACGACCGAAGCGCTGTCTCGATATAAAGCGCCGATTGTCCCGCGAGGCGGGGAAAGTCCGCTCCCGCGCCGAGGCCCTCCGCACCATGGCACTGTCCACAGCCGGGCAGGTCTTTCGACGGATCGCCGGTCGCGGCGAGCTTTGCTCCGGCCGCGATCACGGCGTGATCGGCGGGCGAGGTTTCGGGCTTCGGTGTCGTCATGCCGGCATAGTAGCTGGCGAGCGCCTTTTTTTCGTCGTCCGACAGGTCCGATGCGATCATCAGCATGATCCGGTTCCTGCGGGTGCCGTTCTTGAAACTCGCGATCTGACGTTCGAAATATGCCGCATCGAGACCGGCAAGGCGTGGAATGCCCCGCACCGGCTGTCCTTCCCCGTTCCGGCCGTGACACGGCGTGCAGGATGCCGCTCTGCCTGGCGGCTTGGCGATGTCCCCCTTGCCATCGCCCGCGAGGACGGGCAGCGAGGACACGCCAAGGAGCAGCAGCGCTCCGCCTGTCACCGATCTCATCCGTTTTGTTCGGCTCGAAAACGCTCTAGCCTTAACTTTTTGATGGAGCATGATCTTATCCGAAAACCGGTTTCCACTTTGCGCTGGCGCGGCCCTTCGGGTCGGGATCATGCTCTAGTGACGGAAATGCCTGACGCCGGTGAACACCATGGCGATGCCGTGCTCGTCGGCGGCCTTGATCACCTCCTCGTCGCGCATGGAGCCGCCGGGCTGGATGACCGCGGTGGCGCCGGCTTTGATACAGGCGAGCATTCCGTCGGCGAAGGGGAAGAACGCATCCGACGCCACCACCGAGCCCCTGGTCAGAGGCTCCGCGAGATTCAACTCACGCGCCGCATCTTCCGCCTTGCGCGCGGCGATGCGCGCGGAATCGACGCGGCTCATCTGCCCCGCGCCGATGCCGACGGTGGCGAGATCCCTGGCATAGACGATGGTGTTCGACTTGACGTGCTTGGCGACGCGGAAGGCGAAGCGCAGGTCACGCATCTCGGACTCGGTCGGCGGTCGCTTCGTCGCCACCTTCAGCGACATATCGTCAATGACGGCGTTGTCGCGGCCCTGCACCAGAAGTCCGCCGGCCACCGTCTTCGCGGTCAGGCCGCGCGCGCGCGGATCGGGCACGCCGCCGGCCAGCAGCAGCCGCAGGTTCTTGCGCTTGCCGATGATCGCGATCGCTTCCTCGGTCGCATCGGGCGCGATGATGACTTCGGTGAAGATGCCGGCCACCGCATTGGCGGCGTCGGCGTCGATGGTGCGGTTGAAGGCGATGATGCCGCCATAGGCCGATGTCTGGTCGCAGGCGAGCGCCCTGCGATAGGCCTCGGTGAGACTTGAGCCCTCAGCGACGCCGCAGGGGTTGGCGTGCTTGATGATGACGCAGGCCGCGGTGCGCGCCGCGTCGAATTCAGCGACGCATTCATACGCTGCGTCGGTGTCGTTGATGTTGTTGTAGGACAGTTCCTTGCCCTGCAATTGCCGCGCGGTGGCCACGCCGGCGCGCCGCTCCGGCGTGCGATAGAACGCGGCGGTCTGGTGCGGATTCTCGCCGTAACGCAACGTCTGCGCGAGACGGCCGCCGACGGCGCGATAGTCGGGCGCATCGATCTCAAGCTGCACCGCGAACCAGTTGGAGATCGCCGCATCATAGGCGGCGGTCCGGGCGTAGGCTTTCGCGGCGAGGCGCTTGCGCAGGCTGAGCGTGGTCGCGCCGGCGTTGGCCTTGAGCTCGTCGAGCACCGCCTGATAATCCTGCGGTTCGACCACGACCGCGACGTCATCATGGTTTTTCGCGGCGGCGCGGATCATCGCGGGGCCGCCGATGTCGATATTCTCGACGCAGTCCTCGTAAGCAGCGCCTTTGTCGACCGTCGACTCGAACGGATAGAGATTGACGACCAGCAGGTCGATCGGGGCGATGCCGTGGTCCTTCATCGCCTTCGCATGATCTGCGTTGTCGCGGATCGCGAGCAGGCCGCCATGCACCTTCGGATGCAGCGTCTTGACCCTGCCGTCCATCATTTCCGGAAAACCCGTCAGGTCGGAGACGTCGCTGACCTTCAATCCTGCCGCCGCGATGGCTTTGGCGGTGCCGCCGGTCGAGACCAGTTCGATGCCAAGGCCGGCCAGCGCGCGGGCGAACTCGGTCAGGCCGGTCTTGTCGGAAACGGAAAGCAATGCGCGGGTCACGCGGCGCGGTCGGTCGGTCATGAGGACGATCCTGGGAAAATCAAGGCCGCCCGTTAACATGATTTCGCAGCGCATGAAACCGGCCTTGACCGATGTGCAGGCGCCGGCCATGGAATGCGCGCCTACAGCGGCAATTCCGGCTCGCGCCGCGCTTGGCGGCGGGCGGTGGTGGCTGCGGCCGAGGTGGCCGAACGCACGAAGCCCCAACGCACCCGGGGGACTTCCCGCGCATCCCGGTGAATCACGATCTGCGCGGTGCGCCGCGGACCGTCATTGCCGGCGAGAAAAACGCTGTCTTCGAGCTCGACCCGTTCGTCGGCCGCCTCGAACGTCCAGACCTCGCGGTTCGGCAAAACCAGCATCACCCCATGCGCATCGTCGAGGCGGTTGGCCTTGACGGACGGATGCAGGTGAAAGCGCAGTGCATAACGAATCTGGCCGCCTTTGATGCGGCCGCCGGGGGCGGGCGCCAGCATGTCTTCGCCCTCCAGCCGCGAGCCGTCATGGGCCATCGTCAGCACACGGCGATGGATCAGGCCGAACCGGGCGAGATAGCCGTCATGCGAAGCCGTCAGCCGCTCGCCGCCGTCGATGGTTTCGCGAAGGGTTTCGACATGGGCCGGACCGCTGACGATCGGCGCTCCCTGGAGCAGCCGCTTCATCGCCGATTGTTCGACGAACTGGCACGAGGATGTCTGATGGCAGACCAATGTTGAATGCGCGGCTGTCGAGCGCGCGAAGACGCGCCATGTGTCGCGGCCGGTCGAGGACATTCCGCAATTGGTGACGATCCTGTTCAGTCCGGACGACAGTTCGAACGACAGGCAGCCGGCATGCGCCGTCTCGCTGAGGCTCGGCGGCGGCGGCGACCCGGCATCGACGATCAGGATCGTCGCGCCGGCATCGATCCGCTGGAAGCCTGTGTGCGGCATGCTGGCCATCGGTATGCCGCGGGTGTCGTCATAGGCCAGGAGCGTCGCCAGAAGGTCGGACGGCGTGCTGCTCATGCCGTTGAACAGCGCAAAACTGCCGTCGCCGTGACGGAAGAAGCGCAGCATCGGCATCATCCGGTCGATGGCGTTCAGCAGCGCCGGCGGCGGCGCGATGTTGCGCGCGGCGAAGGTTTGCCGGAGCGGCAGCAGGTCGATCAGCAGTTCGATCAGGGCTCCCGGATCTCGCGAGACATGGCCGCCGTCGGGCAGGATTTGCCGCCGCAATTCCTCGGACAGCTTGCGGGTCGCGCCGCGGATGGCGCGGGCCTGGTTGGCAAGGCATAGCGAGGCGTAACACAGCGCAATGACAACCTGTAGCTGTGGAACGCCGTCAGGCGCGTCGTGCAGACCGAAACGCAGCAGGCGGATATCACGGGCAAGCGCGCGCAGGTAGCGGCGATAGAACTTTCCGTCGGCGTCGCCGAGCACGAGCGGCGCCTGCGACAACAGCGAGATGACGCGCCGCGACATGACGTCGGCGCGCCGGCCTACAGGCCGCCTGCGCGCCGGATTCGAGATCCAGTCCTCGACCAGCGATCGCGCATTGGCCCGCGTGATCGCGGTGTCGGCGGCGCGCAGATGCCGCAGCCAGCCGAAGCCCAGCAGGGCGGCTTCCCAATCCTCTGACGGCGGTTCGAGGTCGAAAACGGAACGGGAGTGACAGGTGACGATCTTGCCCGCGAACACGAAGCGGCCGGCATAAATCTCGGCGGCGCGGGTAGCGTCGGCCGTGCGAAGGTCATGCGGCGCGATGGTCAGGCGGTCGGCGCGGCCGGGCCATAGCCGCGACAGCGCCGCAGGTCCGTCGCCGGCACGCGCGATCGTCCGACGAGCGAAACGGCGGACGACCAGAGTCGAAATGCGTCTGCGATGAGCGACCGACACGCGCGCCTTCGGTATGAGGATTCCCGCGAATCCGTTTGTGGAGATGATGGGGACTAAATCCTTATTAATCCGGAAAGGCCGGCAACGCACCATCTTGAAATGCCGCGAATCGCCGCTGCTCGCGCTTTGCGGATCAGGACTTGGTCAATCGCGCGGCATAGAAGCCGTCCAGTCCGCCCAGCGTGGGATCGTCGTGCGGCAGATGGCACGGCAGAGTGCGCAGATCGCCCGCGGGCGTCACGATATCCGCGAGCCCCGCTACTTCGGCGCCGCTGACCGGCACGCGACGGATGCCCGGTTCGGATGCGAGCAGCGCGGCGACGACTTGTTCACCCTCCTCGGGTTCCAGCGAGCAAGTGCAGTAGACCAGCGTCCCGCCGGGCTTGAGTAGCGTGATCGCCTTGGTGAGAAGCCTGTGTTGCAGGGCGGTCAGCGCCGCGATATCCGATTCCTCCTTGAGCCAGGCCACGTCCGGATGGCGGCGGATGGTGCCGGTCGCGGAGCATGGCGCATCGACGAGCACGCCGTCGAAACCGTCGCCCGCGACGTCATCCTGCCATTCGACGGCATCGGCGACCAGCGATCGCGCGTTCAGCGACAGACGGCCCAGATTTTCACGTAGCCGCGCCACCCGGTTCGGCGACCGGTCCATCGCGGTCACGTCCGCGCCGGCCTGCGCGAGCTGGGCGGGCTTGCCGCCCGGCGCCGCGCAGAGGGCGATGACCCGCCGTCCGGAGATATCGCCGAACAGGCGCGCGGGCAGCGCGGCGGCGGCGTCCTGTACCCACCACTGCCCTTCGGAGAATCCCGGCAGCATCGTCACCGAACCTTGCAGTGAGGTGCGAACGGTCCCGGTGGGCAAGGCTTCGCCGTGCAGTCGCGTCGCCCAATAAGCCGCGTCGGCCTTGACGGTGAGATCGAGGGCTGGCTCGTGGCTGATCGCGGCGGCGATCGCCTGCGCGGCGCTCTCGCCGTAGTGTCCGCTCCAGCGTGCCATCAGCCATGGCGGAACATCAAGCGACCGGGAGCGAACCTCATCGATCAGGGACTGGCCTTCGCGCGCGCATCGGCGCAGCACCGCGTTGACAAGTCCGGCATATTTCGCCGCGCGGCGATCGGATTGAACCAGCCGCACCGACAGATCGACGGCGGCATGATCCGGCACGTCCATCCACAGGATCTGCGCCGCGCCGATCAGAAGCGCGCTCTGCGCGCGCGGCGCATCGGTCGGGACGCCACGATCGAGCAGCCGCGACAGCAAATACTCGAGGGTTCCGAGCCGGCGCAGGATCGTCGCCACCAGACGTCGCATCAAGGCGCGGTCGCGGTCGGCGAGCGCTTTCAGGCCGGGATGCGCGGCAGCGCCTTCAAGCTGTTCATCGAGTGTGCGTCGTTTATGCAAGACGCTGTCGAGGATATCCGCTGCGATGCGCCGGGTCGCGAGGCCCGGAACCTCGGTCGGCGGCGCGAATCTGGTTGACGGCATGAGGCAGGCACATTGCTCAAGGGGATCGGGGGACGACGGACTTATCTACTTTACTGTGCGTCCGCCGTTGCAGATCCGGATTCATGACATGCGAATAAGCCAAATGTAAGAATCGGTGCCATACTTCGCGTATTTCGAGCATGATTTGTTAAGATGGTTTTCAGATGACGCTTCGTCTCGCCGATCGGAGGAGGTGACATGGCCGACGAGCCTTCCGCGTCGCCGCGGACCGGAGAGACGGACCCGCGCAAGCGGCTTCCGCCGGCGGCCCGGCGCGCGCTGGCCGAGGCCGAGGCTCGTCGCGCCGCTCAGACCGATGCGCCTGCACGGCCCAAGGAGGTTCAGGGGCCGAAGGGTCCCGAACCGACGCGGTTCGGTGACTGGGAACACGACGGCATTGCATCGGATTTCTGAAGCCGCGCTTTTTCCCCCTCCGCTCGCCGCTTGCATGGGCTTGCCGGACGGTGCGACTCGCTCTATGCTAGGAATGTGTACCCATACAACAGAATAAATACATGGTCGGGTCCGCGCTGGCGCAACCTGTTGTCGCCGGCTCTGCCCTGGATCTTCATCGGGGGCGTGGTGGCCGGAACCATGCTTCCGATCCGGAACTGGATCGACCGGCCGCCGGCCGCCAACCCCCGGACGCCGGCGGAGACACGGGCGATCTGGGCTCGCGCCGCCAGTTCGGCGGACCGGCACCAGGTCGAGGTGATCAGGACGATCGACGGCGATACCTTCGAGGCGCTGGTGCATTTATGGCCCGGCCTCGACATGACGACGCGGGTGCGGCTGCGCGGCATCGACACGGCGGAAATGAAAGCCTCGTGCGCCGAAGAATTTCGGCTGGCGAAAGCCGCCAGCGCCCGGTTGCGCGATCTGCTCGGCGAGGGCGGCGTCACCATCGCCAATATCGGCCCCGACAAATATCAGGGGCGTGTGGTCGCGGATGCCGCGACGGCGCGAACGCCGGATGTCTCGGCGGCGATGCTGGCGAGCGGCCACGCCCGCGCCTATCACGGCGGCCGTCGCGAAAGCTGGTGCAACGGCGCGGGCCGGTGATCACCGGGCCGACAGCCTTTCAGGAAGGGGTGTCAGGAAGCCAGGAATTCGTCCGCCTTGAACAGCGAATCGAATTCAATGTTCTTCTCTTTATAGAAAGCCACGGCTCCCTCGCCCCTGTCGACGACCGACAGAACCATCACGACATTCGCGCCTTCGGCCCGGGCGGCGGATACGGCGATCATCGCCGACTCGCCGCTTGTCGTGACGTCTTCCAGGATGACGATCCTCTTGCCGGAGAGGCTGTCGTTGGCGATCCCTTCGACGAGCTTCCTGGTTCCGTGTTTTTTGACGTCTTTCCGAACGAAGAAGCCGGGAAGCGGTTCATTCCTGATATGGCTGAGAAGGCTGACGGTCGAGATCAACGGCACCGCTCCCATCTCCAGCCCGCCGATATAATCGATGCCCCTGCCGGACAGCCGCGCCAGAATGAGTTCGGACAGAACGCTGGCTCCTTCAGGGGACAACATCGTCGGCTTCATGTCGAAGTAGAACGTGCTGGTTTTCCCCGAGGCCAGTTTGATGTCGCCGCGGCCGAAGGACCGGGTCTTGATAATCTCGAAAGCCCTTTGACGGACTTTTATGTCTTCAGGCATGGCTTTCGGGCTCGGTCGATGTGAATTGAAGCTGTCGCGCCGGATGGAGAGTTGCCGGTCTATACGCTCAACCCGTCGCCATGACAACGAACCGAACGATTCTTGTCGGCGAGCGGTTCGGGAAGCCGGCGCAGTCGCGCGTCGGCGGGTCCACCCGTTAAATCACAAAATGATGCTTCCGCTTTCGCGTCGTTGCGAGCGCAGCAACGCCATCAAATCAGCGCTGCGTCACCACCACAAGCGTGCCGACCGACACCCGCCGGTAGAGATCGTCGATATCGGCATTATACATGCGGATGCAGCCGTAGGATACGAAGCGGCCGATCGACCCCGGCCGGTTGGTGCCGTGAATGGCGTATTGTCCGCCGCCGGAGAGCGTCATCGCCGCGACGCCCATCGGATTCGCCGGCGAACCGCCCGCGATCACGTCCGCGATTCTCGGATTGTCGCGTTTGACTTCCGCCGGCGGCGCCCATGCCGGGTTGCGATACTTGCCCTCGATGCGCGCGGCGCCGCTCCATTGCTTGCCGGCCCTGCCGACGCCAACGGGATATCGCAGAGCGCGGTCCGAATCGATGATCAGATACAGCCGGCGCTCGCTGGTTTTCACGACGATGGTGCCGGGCGCATAGCCGCCCCGATAGCCGACCATCTCCGGCCGCGCCTCGGCCGCTGCGATCCCGAGCAAGCCCGCTCCCCACATGGCGGCCAGCACCGCCGCAGCCCGCGTCACCATTTTTCGCTCCAGCTTCGCTTCAAATCTGTTGGCATCAAATGACCCGATGGAGAAGATGGTTAACCCGCCCGCACCAATGCGCCGTCGATCATCGCGATGGCGTTCTGCAAGCCGTAGACCGCGACGAAGGAGCCGAAGCGCGGTCCCTTCTCCTGACCGAGCAGCACCTGATAGAGCATGTTGAACCAGTCGAGCGAGACGCCGGGCCGTCCGTCCCTGGCGGGCTTGTTGTGGTTGAGGAAAGGTTCGCGCCGGCCGATCTCGTAGACCGTGTTCTGGATGTCTTCGGCCGAGGCGTCGGCGGGCAGTTGCGACAGTGCATCGCGCAGATCCTGCAAGGCGGCGCGCTCGCTTGCGGCCGGCTCACGGAATGTTTTCGTCGGCGCCACGAAGTCACGGTAATAGTTGATGGCATAGCCGACCAGCGCATCGAGCTTCGGATGGGTCTGCGGCGTCACGCCCGGCCGGTAGCGGCCGATGAAGCCCCACAGGGTTTCAGCATTCTCCGCGTTTGAGGACGAGACCAGCGTCAGCAGCAACTGGAACGTGACCGGCATGTCGGCCGCGGGCGGATGGCCGGCATGGATGTGCCAGACCGGGTTGGCGAGCCGCTGCCGCGCATCCTGACGCGGATAGCCTTCGAGGAACTGCTGGTAGTCGTCGACGTTGCGCGGGATCACATCGAAATACAGCCGCTTCGCCGCCTTCGGTTCGCGGTACATGAACAACGACAGCGATTCCGGCGAGGCGTAGCGCAGCCACTCGTCGATGGTCAGCCCGTTGCCCTTCGACTTGGAAATCTTCTGGCCCATGTCGTCGAGAAACAGTTCGTAGTTGAAGCCTTCCGGCGGCGTGCCGCCGAGCGCAGAACAGATTTTGCCGGACAGCTTGACCGAATCGATCAGATCCTTGCCGGCCATCTCGTAATCGACGCCGAGCGCGGTCCAGCGCATCGCCCAGTCCGGCTTCCATTGCAGTTTGCAATGTCCGCCGGTGACGGGCACGGTGACGCGCTCTCCTGCGACCGTTTCGGGGTCAATGTAAGTTATAGTTCCGTTTGTAACGTCGTGATCAACGATCGGCACCTGCAGTACCACGCCGGTGCGCGGGCATATCGGCAGGAACGGCGAATAGCTCGCCGCGCGCTCCTCGCGCAGGGACGGCAGCATGATCGCCATCACCCTGTCGATGTTTTCGAGCACCTTCAGAAGCGTCGCGTCGAAGCGGCCATCCGTGTAATACTCGGTAGAACTGGCAAATTCGTAGTCGAACCCGAAAGTGTCGAGGAATTCGCACAGCCGAGCGTTATTGGCGGCACCAAACGACGAGAACTTCGAGTTCGGGAATGGGTCGGGGACGCGTGTCAGCGGTTTACCGAGATGCTTCTCCAGCAGTTCCTTGTTGGGCACGTTGTCCGGCACCTTGCGCAGGCCGTCCATGTCATCGGAAAACGCCAGCAGCCGTGTCCTGACCTTGTCCTCGGTCAGCACCCGGAACGCATGACGCACCATGGTGGTGCGCGCGACCTCGCCGAAGGTGCCGATATGCGGCAGTCCGGAGGGGCCGTAGCCGGTCTCGAACAGCACCTCGTCCTTCGGCGTCTTTTTCAGGCGCGCGACGATCTGCTTCGCCTGCTCGAACGGCCACGCATTGGATTGCTCGGCGAGCGCGCGCAGATCGCTCGCGGACATGAGGTCTGACATCATTACTCCCAATCGCGCGGCGGCACGCTTTTCGTTCCGTCACGCTTGTCTTTGAAGGAGCATGATCTTCCGAAAATCGCTCCCCGCTTTTCCGGATCATGCTCTAGAACGGGCTGACGGAAAAATACCGCAGCCACAGATCGGTATAGCGGCCTTTTTCCCAGATTCGGAAGAGCGCCCAGTTCAGCGCCTGGCGCAGCAAGTCGTTGCCCTTTTTCACGGCGATGCCGATGCCTTCGCCGAAATACCGGCTTTCGATAAAGGGGCCTCCGCTGAACGCGCAGCAGCTTTCCGAATCGGTGCCGTTGATCCAGAACGCCAGTGACACGGCGTCGCCGAAAATAAAGTCGACTTCGTTTCGTCGCAGCGCCTGCCGCAGAGTTTCGTCGTTCGGATAGCCGTGCAGCTCGGCGTCGGTGAAGAAAACCTTGAGATAGGCCTCGTGCGCGGACCCCGCGATGACGCCGACCTTTTTGCCTTCCAGAGATTCGGGGCGTACCTCGGCCATCACGGCGTCGCGCCGCGATACGAACCGGGCCGGCGTTCGATAGTAAGGATCTGTGAAATCGATACGCTTTCGCAACTCCGGAGTGACCGCGAGCGAGGCGATGATGGCGTCGCCGCGGTTACTGGCCAGCGCGTCGACAAGGGTTTCGAACCGCCGCATCTGAATCGTGCAGGTGACCTTGATCTCCTCGCACAGGGCGCGCGCCAGATCGACGTTGAAGCCGGTCGGATTGCCGTCGGGACCGGTATAGTTGAAGGGCGGATAGTCGGTTTCCGTCAAAAAACGAATCACGGTGAGGCGGGACAGATCGGGCCGGTCGGGCCGGTGGCGCGGATCCCAGAAGCCCGGCACGGCCTGCGGCGCCACGGTGGCGGTCTCCGCGGCGGTTTGCGCGCGGGCGCGGTCGATCGCCGCTCCTGCAACCAGCATCCAGCCGGCGGCCAGCAGACATCCCAGCGTTGCCGCGCGGTGGGGAATCAATCTTTCGTTGGCGAAAACGGTAATCTGTGGTTGCATTGACAGGGGCTTTCGGACGGAGGGTTTTATAGACCATCCGGAACGGGACGCGAGCATCGTTTGCGTGGGGACGTGACTTGGCGAAGCGGGATCGTGCGGGGAAAGGCGGCCGGGCCGACGCGCTCCGCCGTGCCGTGCCTGAGAGATCGGCACTTCCCGCCGGCTTCATCCGCATCCCCTGGTCGAGCAACGACAATTGGCTGGGCGAACCCGAACCCGGTCCGGCGAGCGAACTGGACTGCCTGCGCCATATTCTTGCTCCCGCGCTGCTGAGCGCCGCCGAAGCGCGCGGCCGGGAGGTGGGCACCGGGGCGGATCAGGCGCTGATCCGGTCGGGCGTCATTGGCGAGGAAGCCTATCTGCAAGCTCTTTCCTTTCAGACCGGTCTTGCGATCGAGACTCTTGCCGAGGTTTCCCGTTCCGATTGCCTTCTGCCCGATCATTACCTGTCCAGCGCCGCACAACACGGGCTGCTTCCGCTGCACCGCCGCGGGCAATTGATCTGGGTCGTCGCGCCACGCGGTTTTACGGCGCGGCGGCTCTGCCGTATGGTCGCCGCCTATCCATCCTTATGCGATCGGATCCTGCTGGCATCGAGACGAAACCTCCATCAGTTTTTGCTGCGGCAGGAGGCGGGCGTTGTGCTCGGCCGGTCCGCCGCCCATGCGCTCGGCCGGCGATTCCCCGCTTTGTCGGCCGCGCCGGCTGCCGACGACACTCCCGGCGGGCTGCGCACGACGCGACGTCTTGCCCAGACCGTCCTTCTGAGCGTTGTGATGACGCTGGCGCCGACGGTTGCTCCCCTGGACGTCTGGAGCAGCGCGCTGGCGCTGTGGTTCCTCGCATTTATCGGCTTGCGGCTCGCAGCCAGCTTGATGCCGCTGCGCTCGGTTCGGCGCCCTCCACCCGTTCCCGATGATTGTCTGCCAGTCTACACGGTGATTGCGGCGCTTTATCGCGAAGCCTCATCGGTCGCGTCACTATTACGCGCCATCGAAGCCCTGGACTACCCGCGCGAAAAGCTCGACGTCATCATCGTGATCGAGCTTGATGATCTGGAAACCCGAGCCGCTCTGGCACGGCTCGGGCCGATGCCGCATGTCCAGGTCCTGCTCGCTCCGGCGGAAGGGCCGCGCACCAAACCGAAGGCGCTGA